>JAZDPH010000056.1:0-3749 GCA_043797735.1 Candidatus Omnitrophota bacterium
AAATTCCGGCTCTTTTTTATGCAACAGATGCGCGCGGCTTTCCTCTAAGTACCTCTTAATGCTCTGGATTGCCTTTTTGCCCAAAGGTATAATCCGTTCCTTATTGCCTTTGCCGATGCAGCGCAAGAATCCGATATCCAGATTAACATTATCCAACTTCAAATTCACCGCCTCCGAGACGCGCATCCCGGTGGCATAAAGAGTCTCCAGCATCGCCTTATCCCTTAAGCCCTGCTTAGTCCTGATATCAGGCCCGGCGAGCAACGCCTCAACCTCAACCAAAGAAAGAGCATGGGGAATCTTTTTCCACAACTTAGGGCTGTCTATAAGGCTGGTCGGGTCCTCTTTTAAAATTCTCTCACGCACCAAGAACCTGTGGAACATCCGGATAGCGGCTAAACGCCGGGCAATAGAGTTGGCGGCAATGCCTTTATCTTTCTGGTTAAACATAAAATTTGTTATGTCGCTGCGGCTTACCTTGCTCAAGGACTCCAGGCGGCGATTATCCAGGAAATCGGTATAAAAATCCAGGTCCCTGCGATAAGAAGTTATAGTATTCTTGGACAGGCCCCGCTCTACGCAAAGATAATCCAAAAAAGTATCTATGAATTCTTTCATTAAAATAATTTCTTAAAATCACGGATACACACAGATATATTCAGGATGCACACAGATATATTCTCCTGATATCTGTGTGCATCCGTTTACTTCATCTGTGTGAATCTGTGTAAGAACGGTTTTTAGAATCTTAAAAGTGTTTCTTTTCCTCTCCTATGGTAGAGAATGGGCCGTGGCCCGGATAAATAACCGTATCAGGCGGCAAAGTAAAGAGCCTCTCCCTTATTGACTTCATAAGCAGCTCCTGGTCTCCGCCGGCCAGGTCCGTCCTGCCTACCCCCCGGCAGAAGAGAGTATCTCCGCTGAATAATATTTTGTCTTTGGGCTCCTTTAAAAGCAGGGCGATCCCGCCGGGGGTGTGCCCCGGAACATGTATCACCTCCAGCTCTATGCCTTCTAATGTAATCCGCTCTTTATCCTCCAGCGCCCTTATTTCCGAACCTACCTCATAACTAAGCGCGAAAAGCCCGGAAAGGTTAAGCCGGGGGTCTCCTAACATCGGCAGGTCTTTATTATGCGCATAAACCACAACGTCGAATTTGTCGTCGCCTCCGATATGGTCGTAATGGCCGTGGGTATTTACCACCAAGCCCGGCCGCAGCTTATGCCTTTGCAGGATGCGCTTTATTTTATGCGCTTCGCTGCCCGGGTCGATAATTATTGCCGGGGAGCCTTCTGCGCAGGCTAAAATATAGCAATTAACCTGCATCATCCCCACGCAGACGGTTTCTAATATCATCGTAATATGGAATTCTTTACGGCGCCATAGGAGAAATCGCGCGAAAGCTCAAGCTGCAGCCTTTCGGCCTCTGTGCGATTGTCTCTTTTGAAATCCCCGTAGGGGTCACCCTTAATCCTTGCCTGCAACTCCATGGTCCTTTCGATATAAACATCAAGCCTCTTCTGGGCATCTTCATTCAAGAGGGTCTTTAAATACACTAAGTTCTTCGAGGCGCGCTCAATACAATCAAGCTGTTTTTTATGATTAGTGTATAACTCCAGGGCATTTATTAATTCGTCCATCCAGGACTCCCAGAATACGTAATACCTGCGGTAGACCTCTTCTTTGTCCATATCCTTGTATTCCTCAGGCACCAGGACCAAATCCTGCTGCGCTACCGACTTCTTTTTTGGGGGACGTGTGAATTTACGCACAAAGGCGTCGCAGCCGAACAGAAAAATAATACATAAAATAATGATACTTGTCCTTACCGATGGATGATAGATGATGGATGATGGATGAAAATACTTCATTTAAGCATCTCCTGGAATTTTTTTTCGTCTATAATTTTAACGCCTAATTTATGCGCCTTATCAAACTTGGAGCCGGGATTTCTGGCGGCTACGATAAAGTCGGTGTTTTTACTTATACTTGAAGATACATTTGCTCCCTGGCGGCGCGCTAATTCTTTTGCCTGGAGGCGCGAATACCCCGCAAGCTCTCCGGTAAAAACGATTGTCTTGCCGCTTAAGGCAGTGGGGCCGCGTCCGGAAACCGCCTCTTTAAAGTTTAAACCGCAGCCGTCTAACTCCTTAATCAGTTTTTTTGTAGCGCCTTGGGAAAAATAATCGCTGATCGAGCGTGCCATCACCGAACCTACCTCGTAAATAGACTCCAACTCTTCTGGTTTAGCCGAAAGCAGATTATCAAGCGTTTTAAAATGCCCTGCCAGGACAAAAGCGGCCTTTTCCCCCACGTGACGGATACCTAAAGCATAGACCAGGCGGGAAAGGGGTTGTTTTTTGCTCTTTTCTATTGCCGCAAGCAGATTGCTGATTTTCTTTTCCTTAAATAATTCCAGCTTTGACAACTGGATGTCCGTAAGTTTATAAATATCGGCAAAGTTCCTTGCCAGCCCTAATGTTACCATCTGACTAACCACTACCTCTCCCATCCCCTCTATATCCATTGCCGAACGCGAGGCAAAATGAAATAAACCCCTCTCCAGCTGCGCCGGGCAGGAGGGGTTTATACAGCGATAGGCAACATCCCCCTCTTTTTCCTTTACTGCTTTTCCGGAACAGGCGGGGCAATTCTTTGGTATAACCACGGCTTTGCTGCCCTTGTGTTCCGTAACTTTTACCACCTTAGGGATTACGTCGCCGGCTCGTTCAATCAAAACACGGTCACCCACCCTTAATCTCAGCCGTTTAATCTCGTCAAAATTGTGCAGTGTAACATTTTTAATTATTACTCCCGCGCACTCTACCGGCTCCAGTTCTGCCGTAGGGGTAATTACCCCTGTCCTGCCGACGCTATAATTTACTTTGAGGACTTCTGTAGTTGCCTGCCGGGCGGGAAACTTATATGCCACGGCCCAGCGCGGGCTTTTTGAGGTAAACCCAAGCCTTCTCTGCTGTTCTAAATCATTTACCTTTATTACCACCCCGTCTATCTCATAAGGCAGCTTATCCCTTTTCTCCTGCCAAAGCCTGCAGTAATCCATCGCCTCCTCAAGCGTGCGGCAAAGCTTAGAGTTAGGATTTACGGGTATGCCCCATTCTTTTAAATTTTGCAAAAAATCCCAGTGGCTTAAAATGCGCTCCCCCTTATATTCGCCTAAAGAATGCGCGAAGAACTTAAGCCTGCGCCGCAAGACTTTGCCGGAATCAAGCAGTTTTAAAGAGCCGCTGGCGGCATTTCTGGGGTTGGCAAAAACAACCTCACCGCTTTTCTCCCTCTCTTTATTCAGTAAGGCAAGCTCCCCTCTATCCATAAATACCTCTCCGCGCACTTCAATAAAAGCGGGGATGCTGCTGCCGCGTAAAACCAAAGGAAGGGCGCGGATGGTCTTAATATTTGAGGTTACGTCTTCGCCTGTTTCGCCGTCGCCCCGGGTTGCGCCGGCGGATAACCTTTCTTTTTCATAAGTCAGGTTCGCGCTTACTCCGTCGATCTTGAGCTCCGCCGCGTATTCGGCCTTTTCCCCTTTTTTCAAAGTCTTATACACCCGTTCCTGCCACTGCCTTAGCTCATCAAAGGAACAGGTATTATCCAGAGAAAACATCTTCTGCCGATGCCTTAAGGCCCCAAACCCCTCCAGTATCGTGCCGCCTACTTTTGCCGTAGGAGAATCTTCGCTTTTATATTGCGGGTATTTATCCTCCAGTTCTTTAAGCCTGCGCATCAA
>JAZDPH010000074.1:0-4657 GCA_043797735.1 Candidatus Omnitrophota bacterium
GCGGGAGTGGCTCAGTTGGCTAGAGCGCGACCTTGCCAAGGTCGATGTCGCGGGTTCGAATCCCGTCTCCCGCTCCAGATAACAACCAGAGGTGTCCGCCACAAAACCTTGGCGGATTTAATTCACGCAATAACTTACTCACACTGTCGTGTTCGTAAATTATGCGTTCATTAAAAAAGGAGAAAAGCACCTATGCAGATTATGGAGTTCTTGTCGAAGAAGGCGATTTTAACGGATATAAAAGCTACAAAAAAAGAAGATGTGATAAAAGAGCTGGTGGAGGTTTTAATCAGCGCAGGCGAGATTGAAAAACGCAACCGCACTAAACTTATCGAGGCCCTGATGAGTAGGGAGTCGCTCGGCTCCACCGCCATAGGCCAGGGTATAGCCATACCGCATGCAAAGTCGGATTGCGTCAGCAAGCTGATAGCCGCCTTCGGCCTTTCAAAAAAAGGGGTGGATTTTGATTCTCTGGACGCAGAGCCGGCATTCATATTTTTCCTGCTGGTTGCGCCCCAGGATTCCGCCGGACCGCACCTTAAGGCCCTGGCCAGAATTTCGCGCCTGCTTAGAGACAAATATTTCCGCGATAGCCTGCGCGCCTGTACCGACGACAAATCTATTATAAAGATAATAAGCGGCGAGGACGAGAAGAAGGCCTGATGAGCAGTAAATTCTACGCGCTTTTTAAGTGGCTGTATCCCGGCATCGGGATAAAACGCTGGGTGGGCTTAAGCGCCTTTGGCGTTATCCTGGTGGTGGTGGGGACCGGGTATTTGAGCACTGAAAAGTTCTGGATAATTCAGGCGCTGGATGCGATAGTAGTAATCTCGGGCATTATTATTCTGATACTGGGCATCAAGCGGATGCTGCGTTCTTTGATTACCGCTTTTATCCCATCGTCTAAGGGGACGGAGTTGGTGGATATCCTCTATCAGCGCAAACAACTCAGCCGCGGCCCCAAGATTGTAACCGTCGGAGGCGGGACGGGACTGGCGGTCCTCTTGAGCGGCCTTAAAGAGTATACCTCCAATATTTCGGCGATCGTTACCGTGGCTGACGACGGAGGTTCCTCCGGCAGGTTAAGGCAGCAGTTTGACATACTTCCTCCCGGGGACATACGTAACTGCCTGGTGGCATTGGCGGATGCCCCGGTATTGATGCGCGATTTGTTTCAGTTCCGCTTTGACGGAAATTCGGAGTTATCGGGCCACAGTTTCGGGAATCTTTTTATTACCGTGATGACCCGGGTGACCGGAGATTTCGAAAAGGCGATTAAAGAAACGAGCAAGGTTTTAGCATTAAGAGGGCAGGTGCTTCCCTCTACTTTAGAGAACGTGGTGCTGGTGGCGCAATATCAGGACGGCTCTACTATTGTCGGAGAAGATAAGATTACAAAGGCCCAAAAGCTTATTGAAAAGATCGAGCTTAATCCGGCACAGCCGCAGGCAACTCCGGATGCGCTTAAGGCGATAGAAGAGGCCCAAATTATTATCCTGGGGCCCGGCTCGCTTTATACAAGCATCATACCGAACTTATTAATAAAGGAAATTTGCGAAAAGATAGCCGCCTCCAGCGCCACCAAGATATATGTTTGTAACGCCATGACCCAGCCCGGAGAGACCGATGGCTTTAGCGCCTCCGACCATGTCCGGGTGCTTTTAAAACACACTAGCCCCCGTATCCTTGACTATTGCTTACTAAATATCGCCGAAGTTCCGCAAGGGGTACTTAAACGTTACGCCGAGGAAAATTCATACCCGGTCATTAATGACAGCAAGAAGATAGAAGGCATGGGCTATCGGGCAATCGAAGACGATATCGGCATCGTTGAGGCCGGGGTGATCAGGCATGACCCGGTAAAACTGGCAAAGATTATCATGGGGTTTGTTGAGGAGATTTAAGTGAGGACATAAGTTATGGAGCGCGAAGCGCGACATAACTTATCTGTCCGAACTTACCCCGCCCTTTTGGGCGGTAGGGGGAATATACAGGAAGCTTATTAACTTAACCTTGCCAAAAGGGCGGGGTTAAATTCACGCATTGACTTACGCTCCTTACAGTCGCGTAAGTCAAGCGTTCATTTAAATGATTAAAATTACTAAAGAATTAATCGTAAAAAATAAACAGGGCCTGCATGCGCGGCCGGCGGCTCTCTTTGTGCAGATTGCCAATAAATTCAATTCCCGGGTAACCGTAAGGCGCCAGCAAGAGGAAGTAAACGGCAAATCAATCATGGGGATACTTATGCTGGGGGCGGAAAATGGTTCCGCCATTATAATTGAGGTAGAGGGGGAGGATGCGCACTTGGCAATAATAGAATTGGAAAAAATAGTAACCGAGGAACAAGAACAATGATTAAACTAAAGGGCATAGCTGCGGCTTCCGGGATCAGTATCGGAGCCGCCTATAAAGTAGGCAGGGAGGAGCTCATCGTCCCCAGGGAGGCGATAACAGAGAAACAGATTCCTTTGCAGATACAGCTTTTTGAAGAGGCGCTGATTAAGACCCGCAGGGAAATCATAGAATTACAAAAAAGAATCGGGGTGGAGATGGGGCAGGAGGAGGCGCAGATTTTCGATGCGCACCTGTTGGTTCTAGAGGACCGCATGCTTATTGAAGACGTTATCTCCCGCCTGAAAAAAGAGCATTTGAATGTGGCGTATATATTCTCCGAGGTGCTTAAGAAATATATAAACGTCTTTTCCAAAATCGAAGACGAATACCTTAAAGAGCGCACCGCCGATATTAATGACGTGGGCAAAAGAATATTGCGCAACCTCCTGGGGAAAAAGAGAAAGGGGCTCTCCGAGCTTAAGGAAAAGGTAATAATTGTCGCGCACGACCTTTCTCCTTCGGATACCGCGGCGATGCATAAGCAGAAGGTTTGCGCCTTCGTTACCGATATCGGGGGAAAGACATCGCATACCGCGATTATGGCTAAGTCCCTTGAGATTCCGGCGGTCGTGGGTACCGAAGAGGCAACGTCAAGGATTAGCTCCGGGGATATGTTAATCGTTGACGGCAATAACGGCTTCGTTATAGTCGGGCCGGACGAGGAGACCCTCCAGGATTACCTCCGAGAGAAGGAAAAGATAAAAGGGGCAAGCAGAAAATTTCTTTCGGTAAAGGATATGCCGGCTATCACCCTTGACGGCAGGGAGGTGGTAATAAACGCAAACATCGAGTTTCCCGAAGAGGTCCCGGCGGTAAAAATGCACGGGGGCCAGGGGATCGGGCTTTACCGTACCGAGTTCTTTTACATGAACAGAAAAGGGCTCCCCACGGAAGAGGAGCATTACCAGGCCTATAAATACGTTGCCGAGGAGATGAAGCCGTATCCGGTGATTATCCGCACCCTGGATTTAGGGGGCGATAAGTTTTTATCGCAATTTGAAATTCCTAATGAGATGCATCCTTTCCTGGGCTGGCGGGCGATAAGATTCTGCCTGGCCCGCCCCGATATATTTAAAGTGCAGTTAAGGGCGATATTGAGGGCTTCGGTGCACGGGAATTTGAAACTGATGTATCCGATGATAAGCGGCATAGAAGAATTAGAGCAGGCCAACAAGGTTTTAGAGGAGTCAAAACAGGAGTTGAAAAAAAGGGGCCTGCCCTTCAATAGCAATATAGAGGTGGGGGCGATGATTGAAGTTCCCTCAGCGGCGATAACCGCCGATATTCTGGCTAAAGAAGCGAGTTTTTTCAGTATCGGCACAAATGACCTTATCCAGTATTCTCTGGCAGTTGACCGGGTGAATGAAAAGGTTGCCTATCTGTATGAGCCGGCACATCCGGCGGTGCTGCGGTTGATTAAAAACATAATTGACTCCGCGCACAAGGCGGGAGTTAAGGTAGGGATGTGCGGAGAAATGGCGGGTGAGCCGAGTTTTGTCCTGATACTTTTAGGGCTGGGGCTGGATGAGTTTAGTATGCCGCCGCAGGTTATACCGGAGATAAAATATATAATCCGCTCAGTGGCTTTTAAGCATGCGCAGGAGATTGCCGATAAGGCGATGCAGCTTTCTACCGGGACAGAAGTGGAAAATTTCAGCAGACTGGAATTAGGGGAGATTCTAAAATGATTATCGATTTGAAGGAGCTTTGCGGACTAGAGATAAAATTAGACAGCCAAGGGCAGGAGTTGGTTTTTGCAGAGGGCCTGAATTTTTCAAAACCCGGGGTGCGTACCTTAGGCCAGATGCGGGAGGTTCTACTGGATAAGGAAATTCGCTCTCCCCAGGAGTTCTATTATATGTACCGGGATGTTTACCGGATAGAGGATAAAGCCTTTTTGGAGAAAAATCACCTGCGTTTTGACGTAACGATGATTAAGCCCGACTATCTGGGCAAGGAATTTATGAAGACCGCAGGGCATTACCATCCGGGCGACTTCGGGGAATTATACGAAGTTGTGCACGGGCGCTGCTATTGCCTGCTGCAGAGGTATGGCCCGCAGGAGTACAGGGATATAGAAGAGGTTATTATCGTCGAGGCCGGCGCCGGAGACAAGATCGTTATACCCCCGAGATTCGGGCACATCCTGATAAACCCGGGGCCGAAGCACTTGGTTACCTCAAATTGGGTAAGCAGCGTTTTTTCTTCGGAGTATGAACTTTATAAGGAGGCGCAAGGGGCGGCATATTTTGTCAGCGGC
>JAZDPH010000017.1:0-26068 GCA_043797735.1 Candidatus Omnitrophota bacterium
CCTCAAAAGAAAAAACATAATACCTGTTTTTCTCAATTGTCTTGTAAAGTTCAGTAAAGTCCATTTTGTTTAGTCAACCTTTATGTATACTTTCTGAAACAAGTATATAACGGCTTCCGGCCGCTGTCAAGTGATTAGAGAGAGATTGCTGAAATATTGTCATTGCGAGGCACGAAGTGCCGAAGCAATCTATTTTTTGAGATTGCTTCGCTCCCTTCGGTCGCTCGCAATGACGAGAAAATCGAATTTTTCAGCAATCTCAGAGATTTATATAGGTATCCGAAGAATAACTTACCAACCTCTGCCCAAAAGCCAAAGGCATAGTCTCTGCCATGACGTGGGTTATTTATATATCTTTCAGGAATTCATCAAGTATGCAGCCAGGGCGGCCTTATTCTCTTCCCTGGCGCCATTTTTTACTTCTTTGACTTTCAAAATTACCGTGTCTATCTGAGCCTGCTCAAACAATAAATCTTTTTTCAGCTGTTCAGATTTAATATCCATAAATAAGTTTTCCCCCTTCTAAGATACGTTTGACAAAATACGCATCTGCATCATCTAAATCCACAAGGTCAACTGATTTCGGCAGATATTTAAATAATTCCGCATAGAAACTAAAAAATAGCTGCGGTTTAATTCCTTTTACAGCTATATCTATATCATTTCCGTTTCCCTTAATCAGTGATGAACCAAATAATAGCACCGAAGAAACATTGTATTTCTTTGCGCATTGCCTAATAACATCTTGTTCTTTTTTTGTAAGCATAAACCCTCCTTTCTCCCGCTGTCAAATGATTCTCATAAGATTGCTTCCTGCCTGCCGGCAGGCAGGCGCTTCCTTCGGTCGCTCGCAATGACGAGAAAATCGAATTTTTCAGCAATCTCCCATCTATAATACCGGCGCCTCAGAGGCGTATACTTCAAATCCGTGCCAGGCGGCGATATCGGCAATCTCCTCTACCCTGTCAGGATTTATATCGGTTCCCAAATAAAAACTTACAAATCTCTGTCCAAAAGCCAAAAGTATGGCCTCGGCCATACCCGCGGATATCACCTGCCCGGAGGGCAGTTTTATCAATCCCGCTTCTATAACATTAATATCATCGCGTAATTTTGCCTTCTCGGCCAGGCTAAATAGCGAAACGTCGCAGAAAATTACCCCGGGCTTTAAATCCTTTATATTAATTAGGCCATCTGTTGAATTAGCGGCATTAATCACGATATCCGCCTGCTTTAGGGCCTCTGCGCCGCCCTTATCAACCCGCAAGCCAAATTCTAATAATTTTACCGCAGAAAGCCTGCCAATGCAAGTATCATTGCCAATTATCGCAGCGTTCAGGCCCTGCAAGGCGATCTTTTTTATCCGCGCCGCCCTATATAGCGCCTCGATTACCGTCCAGACAGTTAAGGCGCTGCCGTTGGTTACCGGAATTTTGAGGTTTTGCGCAATTTTATCATATCCTCGCGCCGATAAAATGGAACTGTAACCGCCCAGCCCCAGCATAACACAGCCTAACCGCCGGGCAATCTGGCCGGCGGCAATAATCTTATCTAAAATAAAATCCTCCCCTAACCCTGAAGGCTCGCGGTGAAGCAGGGAGCAGATAATAAGATACCCGTCAATTTCCCTGCCCCGGCTGGAACGCCCGTATCTGACGCGCGAAATCTTCAACGGCGGCAAATACCCGGCCGATGACTTTATAATAAAATCCGGCACCAGCCTTATAATGGGCCAGGCGCTTTTTAATTGCGCCACGGTTACAGGCGTCAGCATAAAACTGAAATTATTAACTGTAGGCATAATATTGCAAAAAAGAACCCTTCTTTTTTAAAGAAGGGTTCTTTTTTCTCTTTCGCTTAAGTTGCCGGAGGATTTTTCCTTAATCCATCTCTCTATGTATTTTTTGTGGAACCGCCAGTCCGTGCCGATTTTAAATGCGGGAATTCTTCCCTCCCGGGCATGCTTATGAACTGTAAGGGGATGGATATTCAGATACTCCGCAACCTCTTTGGTGGTCCAGATCTCTTTTCTCTTTGCCATAATCTACCTCATACTTAAACATATCTACAATAATCTTAAGTATACTAGCAAAATTAGGCGTTGTCAAGAGATACTGTGTCAATAACGGCTATTTTTTCTCCGATCTTTACCGTATCCCCCTCATTAAAAAAAATCTTTGAGAGTATTCCGGAGGAAGGGCTGGGCAGGTTAAAGGTAGCCTTGTCCGTGGTAAACTCGGCAAGCTCATCATTCTGGCCTACCTTATCCCCCTCCTTGAAATACCAGTAGGTAAGTGTGGCTTTTTCAATTCCCTCGCCCAGCTCGGGCAGCGCTACTTCAGGCATAGATAACCTCCGTTTCTTTAAAAGGCCGGTAATTTAAGAAATAAAACTCCCTGAGCCTGGTTATCAGGCTTTCTTTTATCCGGGATAAGTCAACTCCGCTATCGCAAAAATTTTCAAGCGCGGCCATATTTATATCCATGCCACAAGGCCTGATAAAACCGAAATTAATCAAGTCGTTTTTCCTGATGTTGATGCTCAAGCCGTGGAAACTTATCCAGTTTTTTATTGCTATGCCGATGGAGGCAATCTTGAATTTATCCACCCATACCCCGGCCAGGCCGGGGCGGGCATGCGCGCCAACAGCAAACTCCGATAGCAATCCGATAATTACCCCCTCCAGCCCCCTTAGAAACCAGCGAATATCTTTCTTGAGCAGGCCGAGGTTAAATATCGGATATGCCGTCAACTGTCCGGGGCCGTGGTAGGTAACCCCTCCGCCCCTTTCTGCTTCGTAAATGCCTATGCCTTCGGAATGTAATTTTTCCTTAGAAACAAGCACATCCCTCTTATCCGCCTGCCTGCCTAATGTAATTACCGGATAATGGCTGCAAATTAAAAACGCCGCATTAAGGCGGCGGTCTTTTACCTGCTGAAATAACTGCCCCTGGATCTCCCAGGCGCTTTTATAATCAATTAAACCCAAATCCAGGATCTTAAAATTCATTTATTGCTGCCCCAGCGCCTCCCCTACGGCCTCGGAAATAGTAGGATGCGCAAAGATGGCATCGCGCAATTGGCCAAGGTTAAGGCGCGAAGTAACCGCCAAAGTCAGGATGCCGATAACTTCGCTGGCGCGCGGGCCGATTATTGACGCCCCCAATACCTGCTTGGTTTCGGCATGGGAAATTATCTTAATAAAGCCGTCGGCCTCCCCCAGGATATGCGCCATCCCCGAACCCAGAAAATCAAACTTATGCACATTTACTTCTATGGATTGAGCAAGGGCCTCTTCCTGGCTTAGGCCCACACCGGCAATCTCGGGGCCGGTAAAAATGCAATTCGGGACGCAATGGTTATCGGCCTTTTTTAAGTTTGACGGGCCCGCGGCTATATTCTCCGCGGCAATCCTGCCCTGGTAAGCGGCAAAGTGCGCAAGCATAAACCTTTGCGTGCAGTCGCCGGCGGCATAAATATGCGAAACACTTGTCCTAAGGTAATCATCAACTATAGACCTGCCGTTTTCGATTTTAATTCCTGCTTTTTCAGGCTCCATGTTCTGGATATCAACATGCCTGCCAACGCTAAGCAAAACTAAATCATAATCTTTAAGATTGGATGCCGCGCAATCGGAACCCGTATTTACCTTTATCCCCCTCTTTTTAAATACGCTTTCTAATTTCCCGGAGATATCCTTATCCATCCCGGGAAGTAATTGAGGCATCTTTTCTGATATGGTTACCTGCGCACCAAGAGAAGAGAATAAACTCGCGAATTCACAGCCTATCGCCCCGCCGCCGATAACCAAAAGCGTTCGGGGTATTTCATTAAAGTTCAAGAGCTGATCGCTGGAAACAACTCTTTTGCCGTCGAACTTAATGCCTTCCAGTTCCGACGGCAAAGAACCCGCGGCAATAATAACCGCACCCGCCTTTAATCTCCTGCCGCCGGCTGATAATTCAACGGGGGAAACGAACTTTGCCTCAGCCCTGATAACATCTATGCCCTTAAGCATAAACTCCATGCCGCGGCGTAACTGCCGTATTAAATCATCTTTTCTCTGTTGGATTCCGGCCAGATTCAGGCGGCTTCCGGTAACATCAACTCCGAAATCCGCGGATTTCCTGGTAAGGCCATATATTCTTGCCACCTGGATCAATGCCTTGGTAGGAATACAGCCGCGGTTCAGGCAGGCCCCGCCGATCTCGGACCTCTCAATCAGGCAGGCCTTTAGTCCTAACTTTTTTGCCCTCACGGCAGCATTAAAACCGGCCCAGCCGGCGCCGATAATGATTAAGTCGCACATAACGATATCTCTTAAAAAACTGTTGCTACACAGATTCACACAGATGAAATAATCGGATACACACAGATGTTAACCATATCTATCTGTGTGTATCCTAAGGTATCTGTGTGTATCTGTGAAATCAAGATTTTTCATAGACCAAATGGCAGTTGTTTTATGGATTGCCGTAAACTCTCGGCGCTAGTATGCAGTTTTTCTCTTTCCTCCGCCGCCAGCTCCAACTCTACAATCTGTTCAATTCCATTTCTTCCTATCCGGCAGGGAACGCCAAGACAGGTATCTTTTATCCCGTATTCGCCGCCTAAATAAGCGCAAACTCCCAGTATCCGCTTCTCATCCTTGGCAATTGCCCTGACAATCTGGGTTATTGCCGCCGAAGGGGCAAAATAGGCGCTGCCGGCCCCCAGCAAAGATACAATTTCAGCGCCGCGCTCAACGGTTTTTCTAAGCAGGTCCTCTATTTTTTTATCATCCATGAATTCATCGAGCTTTATCCCTTTTATTCTGGTGTGATTCGGTAAAGGCAGCATCCCCTGGCCGTGGCTGCCGATAACAGTTGCCTCAATGCCGCCGGCCGGAATATTTAACTCCTTGGATATTAAATTAGCAAATCTTGACGCATCCAGGCTAATGCCCATGCCGAATAGCCGGCCAGGCTTAAAACCGGTTACCTTCAAGGCAAAATAAGTCATCAAATCAAGCGGGTTAGTTACTATGACAACCAGCGCCTCGGGGGCTAATTCCTTTATATCCAGGCAGATTCCCTTAAGGATGGCGGCATTCTTATTGACCAGTTCTTCGCGGGCCATGCCGGGCCGGCGCGGGAAGCCTGCGGTTACTACGATAATATCGGAGCCGCTTATCCTGCTCATCTCCTCGGCCCCCTCGATATTATAGTCGTATTTTAAGATCTGGCGGGCATCCTCTAAGTCATATGCCTTGGCCTTCGCCAGGCCCTTTACTATATCCACCAATACGATATCGCCCAAACCCTCCTGGGCAATGCGCAAAGCCGATAAGCTGCCTACATTTCCTGCGCCGATTATTGATATTTTCACCCCGCTCTTCCTTTCCTGTTTATGCCCCGCATTAGGAAGGGCGGGGTTCATTTTAGCTTGCGGATGACGGCATCGGCCATCTCTTTGGTTCCGACTGCAGTGGGGTCGCCGGGCGCGGGCTTTAAATCGTAGGTTACATCTTTGCCTTCGGCGATAACCTGCGCTAAAGCGCTTTCCAGCTCTTTCGCCGCTCTCTCTTCTTTTAGGTATTTCAACATTAAAACCGCGCTTAAAATCATCGCTGCCGGATTAACCTTATTCATCCCCTTGTATTTCGGAGCAGAGCCGTGCACCGCCTCAAACACCGCGATGCCCTCGCCGATATTAGCTCCGCCGGCCAGGCCTAATCCGCCGGCCAGGCCGGCGCATAAATCCGAAATTATATCCCCGTAAAGATTGGGCAATACCATGCAGTCAAAATTATGCGGTTTCTGGACCAGCTGCATGCACATATTGTCCACTATCGCCTCATCAAAGGCAATCTTGCCGCTATACTCGGCTGCCACCTCCCTTGCCGCCTTAAGAAACAACCCGTCGGTAAACTTCATAATGTTTGCCTTATGCACTACCGTTACTTTTTTGCGGCCGTTGTTTTTGGCATACTCAAAGGCAAACCTTACAATCCGCTCTGAAGCATACCTGGATATCGGCTTAATTGAAATCCCGGAATCGGCGCGGATTTTCTTTTTAGTGTCTTTTTCTATTATAGCGATTAGGTTTTTTGTCTCAGTCCGGCCCTCTTCAAATTCTATTCCTGCGTATAAATCTTCGCTGTTCTCCCTGATTACCACCAGGTCAATATCCTGATAACGGCTTTTTACCCCGGGATAATATTTAGCCGGGCGCAGGCAGGCATATAAATCCAGGGCCTGCCTGATGGCCACATTGACCGAACGAAAACCTTCGCCGATAGGAGTAATGATCGGGCCCTTTAAAGCGACTCTATTCTTGCGGATAGACGCTAAGACGTTCTCGGGCAAAATGCTGCCGGACTCATCCAGTGTAGTCTGTCCGGCATTAACCTCTTCCCACTCAACGCTCACCCCGGCTGCCTCAACGCACCTTCTTGCCGCCTCCGTTACCTCCGGGCCAATCCCGTCCCCCGGGATTAAGGTTATTTTATGCGTCATCTTCGGGTAGTCCTTTATATTTCTTAAGATAATTTACGATTCCTTTGCGCCTTAATAATTCGCGCATAAATTTAGAAAAAGGCTTAAAGCTGGCTTCTGTCTTTCTCGTTAAATTCTTAACTATGCCTTTATCTAAATCGATGCTTAAACTGTCGCCATCCTTAATCTTATCCGAATCCAGTTCAATCAAGGGCAGGCCTATATTAAAGCCGTTACGGTAGAATATCCTGGCAAATTGCCTGGCAACTACCGCGGTGATGCCGGCCTCTCTTATTACCAGGGGCGCCTGCTCGCGGGAAGAACCCATCCCGAAGTTTTTCCCGGCAACAACAATGGTCTTGCCGGGGGTGATCTTTTTAGGGAAATCCGGGTCGATATCCTCCATAATATGCTTAGATAGCTCCTTTATGTCGGTTATGGAAAATTTATACCTGCCCGAAATAATAAAATCGGTATTTATATTATCGCCTAATTTTAGCGCCTTTCCGCAAATTTTCATAGCTGCTTAAATTCTTCGGGGTTCTTTACCTTAGTAAGGGCCATATCCCCGGTAATCAGCCCCTTCTGAACAAGCTCCCTCAATGATTTATCCATAGTCCTCATCCCGTACTGGCTTCCTGTCTGCATCATCGTGGGGATCTGTTCAATCTCTGACTCGCGGATAAGGTTTCTTATGCCGGGAGTCCCGATCATTATTTCAGTGGCCAGGACCCTGCCCTTGCCGCTGGCATGAGGAAGCAATAGCTGTGAAACTACCCCCTGCAGGGAATCGCCCAACTGCAGCCTTACCTGCTGCTGCTGATACGGAGGAAAGACGTCTATAATCCTCTCAATGGTCTGCGGCGCGTCAGGAGTATGCAGGGTCGCTAAAACCAAGTGCCCGGTTTCTGCGGCGGTAAGAGCGGTAGAGATAGTCTCTAAATCGCGCATTTCACCAACCACAATTACATTGGGGTCTTGCCTGAGCGCATGCCGGAGTGCTGCGGCAAAACTATGAGTATCGGCAAAAACCTCTCTTTGCTTAATGATGCTTTTTTTATTTTGAAAGACAAACTCAATTGGGTCCTCAATGCAGACAATTATCGCTTCTCTTTCGCTGTTAATAAGGTCTATCATAGTGGCCAGGGTGGTGGTCTTGCCCATCCCCGTCGGTCCGGTAACCAAGACCAGTCCGTTTGAGCGGCGCGCCAGTTCCGGGATTATCGCAGGCAGCCCCAGTAATTCCGCGGTGGGGATATCCAGCGGCACGCGCCGAAATGCCGCCTCCACGGAACCCCTCTGTATATGCACGTTGACCCTGAATCTGTCCAGAGACGGCAGAGCTAATGAAAAATCCAATTCCAGTTCGCGCTCAAAGAGCTCTTTTTGCGTATTAGTTAAGATTTCATAAATCATCTTTTTTAATTCCGCTTTCTCAATAGGCCCGGATTCGATCCTGTGCAAAGCGCCGTCTATCCTTAATATCGGCGGCTCATGAGCGGTAATATGCAGGTCCGATGCCCCCCTTTTTTTACATAACAAAAGTAATTCCCGTATATCCATATAACCTCCTAGCCTATAAATATTCTCTCGGGTCGGCAATAAATCCTTTTATCGCCGAAGCAGCCGCTGTTGCCGGTGAAGCTAAGTATATAAAAGAACGTGGATTGCCCATCCGGCCTTTAAAATTCCTGTTTGCCGTGGATAAAACGATTTCCCCGTCAGCCGGCACCCCGTTATGCGTACCCACGCAGGGGCCGCAGCCGGGCGCCACTATTACCGCTCCTGCCTTAATAAAGGTCTCCGCCAACCCCAGCCTTAACGCCTCTAAAAATACGCCGCGCGAAGCAGGCGCTACTATAAGCTTAACGCAGGAAGAAACCCTCCTTGACTTTAATATAGCGGCTGCAACTTTCAGGTCATCCAGCCTGCCGTTGGTACAGGTACCTATAAAAACCTGGCCTATTTTTACGTTCTCTAATTCACCGACTGCCTTTGCGTTATCCACCTGATGCGGCGAAGAGACCTGGGGCTCAAGCGCCGAAATATCAAATTCTAAAACTTTTTCGTAGGATGCGTCTTTGTCGGAGTTAACGGGCTTGAGTTTCCTCTTCGTCCTTTTTTTTAGCCAGTCAAAGGCCTTTTTATCCTGCGGCATAAGGCCGGCCTTTGCCCCCATCTCTACGCTCATATTACACATCGTAAAACGCCCGTCCATATCCAGGTTATCTATGGCCGGGCCGCAAAACTCCAGTGACCGGTATGTCGCCCCGTCCGCCCTTATCTTTCTGATAATGTGCAAAATTACGTCTTTGGCAAATACCCCCCTGGGCAGCCTCCCCGCTATTGCCAGCTTAAAGGTCTCCGGCACCTTAAACCAGTTTTTCCCCGAGGCAAGTGTCACCGCCAAATCCGTAGAGCCGACACCGGTTGAAAAAACGCCTAATGCCCCGTAAGTACAGGTATGAGAATCAGCGCCTAAAACCAAATCTCCTGGCAAAATCCGCCCTGACTCCGGGATCACCTGATGGCAGACGCCGCAGCCGATATCAAAAAGCATGCTCTTATGAATATCGCTGAACCGGCGCATCTTTTTGTGTACGGCCGCGACACCTTCATTCGGCGAAGGGGCGCTGTGGTCAATAACCATGCAAAAGGGTATTTTTAGTTTCTTTACGCCAAGTTCGGCGGCCCTGTCAATGATAATGGAGGATGTTCCGTCCTGCCCGAATGCAAAATCAACCTTGCAGACTGCAAAATCCCCGGCCCTTAAATCTCTACCGGCATGTTTACTAAATATTTTTTCGGCAATAGTCTTGCCCATATGCCCTCTACTGCTTTTTTAACCACGCCTCTATCCTATCCATGCCCTTCTCTAACTGCTCCAGGGGCGCGGCAAAACTAATGCGGACGTAAGTATCCATGCCAAAAGCGCCTCCGGGTATAATACCGACCAGCGCTTCATCAAGCAGGCGTTTTGAAAAGGTTAGCGAATCAAGGCCGGTCCGGGAGATATCGCAGAATATATAAAACGCCCCCTGAGGGGAAATACAGGACAGGCCCTTCATTTTATTAAGCCGCAAAACACAAAAATCCCTTCTTTTCTGAAACTCCGCGCAAACCTGCTTATGATATTCGCCGTCCATCTTTAATGCCGCTAGAGCCGCCTTTTGGGAGATAGAGGTTGGATTTGAAGTAGTGTGCCCCTGCAGTCCGGATATGGCCTTGGCTATATCCGCGGGCGCGCCAAGGTAGCCGATACGCCATCCGGTCATAGAATAACTTTTAGAAACGCCGTTTACCGTAATGGTTAAATCGTATATATCCTTATTTAACCCTCCGATAGAAATATGCTTTAAGTTATCAAATATTATCTTTTCATAAATCTCATCGCTGAGCACCAAAATCTTTTTCTTGACGCAAATCGCGGCTATTTTGCTTAATTCCTCAGCGGAATATACACAGCCGCTGGGATTTGAAGGGCTGTTAATTATAAGCAGTTTTGTCTTCGGGCCGATATGCCGGCAGAGTTCCCCGGCGTCTATTTTAAAACTGTTCGCTGCTGAAGTTTTGATAAAACGCGCGATACCGCCGCATAAGCCTACCATCTGGGGGTAGCTGATCCAGTAGGGAGAAGGCATTAACACCTCATCTCCTTTGTTAACCAGCGCGAAAAGGGTATTAAATATGCTGTGCTTTGCCCCGCAGGAAACAACTATTTGGCCGGGGCCATAGGTGAGGGAATTTTCTTTTTTGAATTTTTCAGAAATAAGGCTTTTTAATTCCGGGGTTCCGCTTGCCGGGGTATATTTTGTGAAGCCGGAATTTATCGCCTCAATGGCCGCGGATTTAATAGGAAGGGGTGTGTCAAAATCTGGCTCGCCTGCGGCAAGGTTAATGACATCCTGGCCTTCGGCCCTTAATTTCTTGACTTGAGAGGTTATTGCCAGAGTAGAAGAATCAGTTACCTCTTTTAAGCGTTCGGCCAGCCTCGTATTTATGAGCATTTAAATGAGTGCTTGACTTACAAATATTACACCTTCTATCCCAACTCGTAAGATATGCCGAAATTCTCTTCGATAATTTCGGCATACTCGTCGGGATAAGTTCGGCCATACGACTTATGTTCACTTCGTTCCATAAGTCGTGGCCTCACTTAAAGGGAATCACTTTTTTTCTTAAAGATGTTTTTTATTCCGCCCAGGAAGTTCTTGGCCGGTTTTTTTGTAAGCGGCGGTTTTTGTTTTACCTGCGCCTGAGTAGCAGCCTTCTTCTCCGCGGCGGGGCCCTCTTGCGTGAGCGCCTGCGGCGCCGGCATTTCGCTTTCGGCCCGGCCAAGCTTCTTTTTCTTGCGGGGCCTTTTTTCCTTTTTTTTGATTTCGGTTAATTCAAAAATTACCAGTTTGGCATTGTCCCCCCGCCTTTGGCCTAAATTAATAACTCTGGTGTAACCGCTTTGCCTGCCGGCAAAACGCGGCCCCACTTCTTCAAAAAGAAGCTTTACTAATCTATGAGCACCCAATATCTTAAAACTTTCTCTTTTTGCGACAAGGGTGCCGGCCTTACTCAGGGTAATCAGCCCTTCAACTAACGGCTGGGCCGCCTTGGCCTTATTCAACGTCGTTTTAATGCTCTGATGTATCAGAATATTCCTGGCGATGCTTTTTAATGTCGCTTTGCGCCAGCTGGTAAAACGGTTTAATCTATATCTTGCTTTTTGATGTCTCATTTTATTATTTTTTCAGTTTTTTTGTATCCACCTGCATGCCTAAAGTTAACCCCATTACCAACAGTAATTCTTTTATCTCATTTAAAGACTTCTTGCCGAAATTCTTAAAAGCCAGCATCTCCTCTTCCGGCCTTTTAACCAGGTCGGCGATTAATTTAATTCCGGCCTCCCTGAGGCAATTGGAACTCCTCACCGACAACTCCAGTTCCGAAATAGGCAGCTTCAACTTTTCGTATACGGCCAGTTCCTCTTTGGACATCTCCGGCTCTTCATCCTCGATGTCTTCAGGCAGCTGCCCAAAATTAACAAAGATATCCAAGTGCCTCTGTAAAATATTGGAGGCATAAAGCAAGGCGTCTTTCGGGCTTATTGCTCCGTTTGTGAATATCTCCAGTATAAGCTTATCATAATCGGTCCTCTGGCCAACCCGGGTGTTTTCAACGTAATAGTTGATTTTTTTAACCGGGGTAAAGATGGAATCTATGGGAATTACGCCTATTGCGTTATCCTCCCTTTTGTTCATTTCAGCAGGAAAGTATCCTCTTCCCTTACCAACCTCCATCTCTATATGAAACTTGGCATCCTTGGTCAATGTAGCAATGTGCAAATCCGGATTAATTACCTCTATCGACTCATTTACCTCTATATCTTTGGCCTTGACCTCGCCTTTTGAGTCCTTTTTTATATGAATGACCTTGGGAATCTTGGAATGCGAATTCAAGATCAAACTTTTAATGTTTAGAATTATCTCCGGCACGTCCTCCAGCACTCCGCTCATTGTGGAAAATTCATGCTGAACTCCTGCTATCTTAATTGAAGTCACAGCGCTCCCTTCAATAGAAGAAAGCAGAACCCTTCTGAGAGAATTTCCTAAAGTTGTCCCGTAGCCTCTTTCAAAAGGAGCGGCAAAAAATTTACCGTAGGTAGCCGTGTAACTGGACTCTTCACACTCCAATCTTTTTGGTAGCTGAAAATCTCTCCACTTTATTCCCATCTATTCCTCCTTAATGAGCACTTAACTTACGGAACGAATGAAGTGAGTGAACGTAAGTTAATGCGTGAATTAATCCCGAAGCGTGCGCAGCCCCGCTTTGTAAAGCAAAGCGGCGGGACAAGCGTTTACGCGAGGGATCCTGAGTCCCGACGTATCGTCGGGACTCAGGATAAGTTCGGACAGATGAGTTATATCGCTCTGAAAGAGCGATATAACTCATGTCCTCACTTACTTAGAATACAACTCGACTATCAACTGTTCCTGTATGGGCAGCGAAATATCTTCTTTTCCAGGCAGCCTTAAAACTTTCGCGCTCAATGCCCCGGCATTAAACTCAAGCCACGAAGGCAAAGACCTGTCTTTTGAGGCCTCCAGGTTTTCCCTGATTTTAACTAACGGCTTCTCTTTAGCCTTGAGCTCAATGGAGTCGTCCTTATCAACCTGATAAGAGGGAATATTGACGCGCCTGGAGTTTACGTAAATAAAATTGTGCCGCACAATCTGGCGTGCCTGCGCCCGCGAAAGCGCCAACCCCAGGCGGAATACTACATTGTCCAGCCTTCTCTCCAACTGCTGCAGCAATATTTTTCCGGTAACGCCCTTTGATTTGGAGGCAATATAAAAATACCTGCGGAACTGCCTCTCCAGAACCCCATATGCCCTCTTGACCTTCTGTTTTTCCCTGAGCTGCAGGCCATAATTAGAAAATTTGATTCTAGACTGGCCGTGTTGGCCGGGGGCATAATTTCTCTTGGTTATAGAGCATTTCTGCGTAGAGCATTTTGTGCCTTTTAAAAATAACTTCTCCTTCTCGCGGCGGCATAATCTACAGACTGCATTTATATATCGGGCCATCTGGCTACACTCTCCTTTGTCACAGAGGCACTGAAGCGCCTCTGTTTAATCGTCTACTGAAACACTGAGTTTTTTTCAGTGTCTCATCTTTTTTTCAGTGTTTCAGTGACTACACTCTCCGTTTCTTCTTCGGGCGGCATCCGTTGTGAGGAATGGGGGTCACGTCCTTAATTGAAGTTATTGTCAGGCCTGATGCCTGCAAAGCCCTGATCGCCGATTCCCTGCCAAACCCCGGCCCCTTTACGCAGACATCAAGTTCTTTTATTCCGATTTCCTTTGCCTTTCTGGCTGCGTCTGTGGCCGCTATCTGAGCCGCAAAAGGGGTAGATTTTTTCGAGCCGCTGTAACCTACGATACCGGGAGCCGACCAGACCAGAACGTTCCCCTGTTTATCGGTTATGGTAATTAGGGTATTATTAAAACTTGCCTGTATATGGGCTGTGCCTGAGGTTATCCCCCTGGCTATTTTTTTCTTTTTTGCCCTATCTTTTGTCGCCATTTTTTCCTTTCTGAGATCCTTCACTCGCTTTCGCTCGTTCAGGATGCTGGGCCAATATGTTTTTCCTAGCCCGTCATTTCGCGGGTTTAGCCGCTGCGGCAGCCGGAGCCTTCCTTGCCGCCGGGGCCTCTTTTTTAATAACTGCCATTCCGCCCTTGCGCGGCCCTTTCCTGGTCCTGGCGTTTGTGCGCGTGCGCTGGCCCCTTACAGGAAGGCCTTTTTTATGGCGCATCCCCCTCCAGGAACCAATATCCATTAATCTTTTTATATTCTGGGAGATATCGCGGCGCAGGTCGCCCTCCAGCCGGAAACCGCCCTTCTGTATGGCGTTGGTTATTCTGGAGACCTCCTCTTCGTTTAAGTCCTTTGCGCGCCTATCAGGGCTAATCTGGGCTATTCCAAGAATTTTACTGGAAACCACCCTTCCCACTCCATATAAATATGTCAAGGCAATTTCAATTCTTTTTTCTTTGGGTATATCCACACCTAATATTCTGGGCATATTTTACCTCATTAACCTTGTCTCTGTTTATGCTTGGGGTTGGAACAAATTACCCGGACTACCCCTTCCCTCTTAATAATCTTGCACTTATCGCAAATTCTTCTTACCGACGCTTTAACTTTCATAATTATTTACTCCTAAAGGTAATCCTGCCCCTTGTTAAATCGTAAGGGGAAAGCTCCAGTTTAACCTTGTCCCCCGGTAATATTCTAATAAAATTCATCCGCATCTTACCTGAGACGTGCGCCAGAACAACATGGCCATTCTCCAGCTCTACCTTAAACATCGCATTGGGCAGGGTTTCTATAATCTTGCCCTCTGTCTCAATTAATTCTTCCTTCATATTTAATATGCATCCTTAAAACACATTAAGTTAGTTTCACAGATACACACAGATATCTTTTAGGATGCACACAGATATATCTAACTAACATCTGTGTGCATCCGATTATTTTATCTGTGTGAATCTGTGAAATCATTTTAAAATTAATTTAAACTCGTCAATATCTCCGGGCCGGTTTCAGTTATTGCCACAGTATGTTCAAAGTGCGCCGAAGCAAGGCCGTCTTTTGTAACCGCGGTCCAGCCGTTTTCTTTAATTAACGACTCCCATCCCCCCATATTTACCATCGGCTCTATGGCCAGGACCATTCCGTTTTTTAAAACCGGGCCCTGATGCGGCCTGCCGAAATTGGGGATTTCTGGCTCTTCATGCAACTCTACGCCTATGCCGTGGCCTACGAACTGCCGCACAACAGAAAAGCTATTCTTCTCAACCTGCTCCTGAATAACATAAGAAATATCCGAAAGGTGGTTTCCTGCATCTGCTTTCTTAATGCCCTCGCACAACGCCCGCCTGGTAACATCAATCAACTTCTTTAACCCGGAAGATATTTGCCCTACCGGCAAAGTTACGGCTGCATCGGAAAAACAACCTTCGTATTTTATCCCCAAATCAAGGCTGAGGATATCGCCTTCTCGCAGTTTACGCTCTCCCGGTATCCCGTGCACAATCTCTTCGTTTACCGAGGTACATACGGTCGCCGGATACCCCCGGTAGCCCTTAAATGCCGCCAGGACATTTTCTCTGCGCAACAACTCTTCCGCATAACGGTCAATTTCAAGGGTAGACCTGCCTGAGGTTACAATCTTCTGCAGTTCCTTCATTATTCTGGCAAGAATCTTCCCGGCTTTTCTCATTTTATCCAAATCCTCTTTGCTCTTTAAGGGAATCATCACGTCCTTAAAGATAACTCTACGATATCCTTAAGGACAACTTGCGCCTCTTCGTCTGCAAAGAGGCGATGCAGTTTCTGCTTCTGCTGGTAATATTGAATCAGCGAAGCCGTTTCCTGCCGGTAAACCTCAAGGCGCTTTCTTACCGTTTCTTCTTTATCGTCGCTGCGCTGATAAAGCCTGCCGCCGCAGGAATCACAGGCCCCCTCAACTTTCGGGGGCATATTCTTAATATGAAAGTTCGCGCCGCATTTACTGCAAACCAGGCGGCCGCCAAGCCGCTGGATAATCACCGGCTCGCTGGTATCCAGATAAACCACCAAATCAAGGTCTATTTTTCCTTCCTTGAGAATACCGTCTAAGGTTTTAGCCTGCGCCAGATTGCGCGGATAACCGTCAAGGATAAAGCCTTTTTTTACGTCCGGCTGTGCGAATCTCTGCATCAACATCTTAACTACCAATTCATCGGGAACCAAGTCCCCGCGCTCCATAAAGGCCTTTGCCTCTAACCCTAAAGCGGTTGCCTCTTTTACGTTCTTCCTTAATAGATCGCCGGTCGATATATGCGGCAGTTCTAATTTTTGCGCAAGAGCCTTTGACTGGGTACCCTTGCCTGCCCCCGGAGGCCCTAACAATACGATTCTCATCGCCTTCCCCGGATATGCCCGGATTTAATAAAACCTTCGTAGTGATGCGTCAGGAGATGCGACTCAATCTGCTTTAATGTATCCAGCATCACGCCCACAACAATCAGGATACCGGTGCCTCCAAAAAATGAAGCCACAAGATAGGGGATACCAAGCCATGCCATCAAAAAATCGGGAAAGATAGCGATAAAGGCTATAAACATTGCCCCGGCCAGGGTAATCCTGGTCATCACATAATCCAGAAACTCCGCGGTAGGCGCGCCCGGACGGATACCCGGAATGAAACCTCCGTATTTCTTCATATTCTCCGAGAGGTCGTTGGGGTTAAAAACTATCGCGGTATAAAAATAACAAAAGAATATAATCAGCAGCGCGTAAACCGAAGTATAAAGAAGATGCCCCCTGACTAAGCCCTGCGCTAATCTTTGGAAAGCAGGGTTGGGAATAAATGAAGCCAGCGTGGCGGGAAAAAGAATTATCGACTGCGCGAAGATTATCGCGATTACCCCGGAAGTATCCACTTTTAAAGGTATATAGGTTGACTGCCCGCCGTAAACCTTTCTGCCTACGATCCGGCGCGCATACTGCACGGGAATCTTCCTTTGCCCTTGTGTTATAAGGATAACGGCAAATACTACTCCGATTAATAAGCCTGCCATAATCGGAAATTTCCAGAACTCGATGCTCCCCGCCTGGCCCCTGGAAGCAAACATTAAGGTAGTCAACTGATGAATCGCGGCCGGTATCCTTGAGATAATGCCCGCGGTGATTACCAGCGATATGCCGTTACCGATACCTCTCTCCTGTATCTGCTCGCCCAGCCACATAATAAAAATCGTGCCGGTAGTAAGCGTCAGGACGGTTACCAGCCTGAATCCCCATCCCGGGCTCATCACTATCCTTAAGCCTTCAAAGCGCGCCGGGTTCTCAAGCCAGAGCGCTATAAAAAACGACTGAATCACCGCCAGGGCAACTGTGCCGTAACGGGTATATTGATTTATCTTCTCGTAGCCGACTTTGCCCTCTTTGGCCAGTTTCTCCAGGGCAGGTATAACCGCGGTCAAAAGCTGCATTATAATCGAGGCGGAAATATAAGGCATTATCCCTAACGCGAAGATAGTCAGCCTTTCCATCGCGCCTCCGGAAAACATATTAATTATTCCGAAGATTGTCCCGCCCTGGGTCTTGGCTATGCGGGCAAAGAACTCCGCCAGCGCGGCCGCGTTAATGCCCGGAGTGGGGACGTAACAGCCGACGCGGTATATGGCAATAAGGGCGCCTGTGATAAGCAGCCGTCTCTTTAAATCGGGGATTTTAAATGAATTAAGCAGCGCGTTAAGCATCTACTGAACTCCGTAACATAATAAAATATCTTTTATTTAACTTAGATTTGCGTGTATCTGCGTTCAAGAAGTCTTTTTCTTTACTTTTGCGTTATGCAATAATATTTCTATCTTGCCGCCCGCGCTTTCAATCTGCTCGGCGGCCCTGCGGGAAAATGCATGCGCCTGCACGGTAAGCGGATTATTTATTTGGCCTTCGCCTAAGATCTTTACTAATTTATCCTTATTGCTGATGAGATTATGGTCTTTTAGCACCTGGAGGGTTAGAAGTGTTTCTTTAACCCTGGATAAATCTTTTAGGTTTACAATCTGAAATTGCTTCTTGCGCTTAGAAGTAAAACCTCTTTTTGGTATCCTGCGGATTAAAGGGGTCTGTCCGCCCTCAAAACCCGGATAAAAATCCCTGCCCGCGCGAGAGGTCTGCCCCTTGCTGCCTCTGGTAGAAGTCTTGCCATGCCCGGAACTGGGGCCGCGGCCTAAAATTCTTTTACCCCTGTTTGCTCCGACAGGAGCGCTCAAATTATGCAGGCCCGACCATCTTACCAAGGCAGCCTCCTCCTTATTTTTTAAGGGCGCTATTTTACGGATTGTCCGCTTTGACTTATTTTTAACTTCGCTCTTTTTTCTTATTGCGGGAATTATTTTCTTCATTTTCAAGCCTTCAAGTTCCTAAGCCCTTCTGCCACAGCCTTAATAACATTAATCGGATTATTGCTGGTAAGGCACTTGGTTAAAATATCCTTAATGCCGGCTGCTTCGCAAACCGCCCTTACCGGGCCCGCGGCGATTACTCCGGTGCCTTCTGAAGCAGGTTTTAATAAAACGCGTGCCGCGCCGAATTCCCCGATGATTTCATGAGGTATGCTGGAGCCCTCCATCGGAACCTTAAACAAGCTTTTCTTCGCCCTGGTCAACGCCTTACGTATGGCGCTGGCGACTTCATTTGCCTTCTCCAGCGCGAAACCGACCCTGCCCTTGGTGTCGCCGACCACAACCAACGCGCTAAAATGCAACTTTTTACCGCCTTTGGTAACTTTTGTTACGCGGTTTATGGCAACTACCCTCTCTATTAACTCCGGCCCCTGCTCAATATTTACTTCACGCATATATACTACTCCTATCAGTGTAAATCAGTGTCTCTATCAGTGTAAATCAGTGTCTCAAAACTCCAATCCGCCCTTCTTGAGGGCTTCGGCAAATGCCTTAACCTTGCCGTGATACAAGTAACCTGCACGGTCAAATATTACTTTTGTAATCCCTTTTTCCTTTGCCTTCTGGGCAAAGGCCTGCCCGAAAATTTCCACCGCTTTCGTATTTACCGAAGCGCCGAGCTTCTGCCTTATTTCTTTATTTGTGGTGGAATAAGAAAAAAGTGTTTTATTCGCGGTATCATCAATGACCGAAGCGGAAAAATTCTTAAGGCTGCGATAGACAACCAGCCGTGGGCGGTCGGCCGTGCCGCAGAGCCTTAACCTTATTCGCCGATGGCGTTTTAATCTTAAATCTTTTTTCTTATTCATTATTGTTTAGAGGTAGCCTGTGCTTTTCCAACCTTCTTCTTTATATACTCTCCTGCAAAACGTATTCCCTTGCCTTTATACGGCTCCGGCGGGAAAACCATACGTATCTCCATAGCCGTCCCCCCCACCTTCTCTTTGTCAATTCCGCTTACTACAATCTGATTCGGCTTTGGCGTCTCTACCTTTATGCCCTGAGGTATGGGAAAATTTACCGGATGCGAATAGCCAAGCTGCATATTAAGAACCTCACCCCTAGCCTGGGCCTTAAAGCCTACCCCCACTATCTCCAGCCCCTTTGAATAACCTTCGCTGACCCCTTTAACCATATTGGCAATAAGGGCGCGAAAAAGCCCGTGAAGAGACTTATCTATTTTTGTATCGCTTGAACGATTAAGAATAACCTGGCCATCCTTTATCTCCAGCTTGATCCTGTCGGATAAATTACGGCTAAGTTTTCCCTTCGGGCCCTCTACAAAAACCAAGCCCTCCCTGGCTTCCACCTTAACGCCCTGCGGTATTACTATCGGTTTTTTACCTATTCTTGACATATATGTTATATTTTTCATCCCGGCTCGTAAGATATGTCGAAATTCTCTTCGACAATTTCGACATACTCGCCGGGATAAGTTCCCCCCCGCTGATTCGATTTGATTCGATGCATCAAATCGAATCAAATCGGCGAGGGTCACTTACCAAACATACCCTATGACCTCTCCACCTTGCCCCTTTTCCCGGGCTTCTTTATCCGTGACTATTCCTTGCGAGGTAGAAATAATAGCCATTCCCTTACCCCTTAAAACCACCGGAACTTTACCGTGCTTTACGTATACCCGCAGGCCACAGCGGGAGATGCGCCGAATATTCCTTATTGCCGACTTGCCCAGGCTATACTTCAGATGCACTCGTGCTGTACCCTGTTTTCTGTCTTCTATGAGCTTAAAATTCTCTATATACTCTTCTCTCTTAAGGATCTCTAAAATAGACTTTATGGTATTGGAAGCAGGGATATCCACAATATCCTTTTTGGCCATTATGGCGTTGCGTATTATCGTGAATACATCAGCTATTAAATCCGTTCTCATCTATCTCCCTCTTTCTCAGTGTAACTTAAGTGTTTTCCTCACCAGCTGGCCTTTTTTATCCCGGGAATCAAGCCCTGCCACGCCAGTTCCCTAAAGCAAATCCGGCAAAGCTGAAACCTTCGTAAATAACCTCCGGAGCGGCCGCAGATATGGCAACGGTTATATTTACGCGTAGAAAATTTTGCCGGCCGCTTCCATCTTGCCAACTGTGAATTTTTAGCCATCGCCTATTGGTTCTCCTGGTTTTTAAATGGCATCCCGAACGCCTTAAGCAACTCTCTTGACCGCTCTTTGGAGCCGCTGTTTTTTATTACAAAGGTAATATCCATCCCCTGGGTACGGCTAATCCTGTCATACTCTATCTCGGGAAAGATGTTCTGTTCGGTCAGGCCAAGCGTATAATGGCCTGTCATATCGAAAGAGTCCGCTGAAACCCCCCGGAAATCCCGTATGCGCGGAAGAGCAATGTTAAGCAGCCTGTCCATAAACTCATACATCATTGCCCTGCGCAGAGTAACCTTGCAGCCGATTGCCTGCCCCTGTCTTATTTTAAAGTTAGAGATGGCCTTCTTGGCGCGCCTGATGGACGGCTTCTGCCCGGTAATCACTCCCAGCTCCTCCATGGATTTTTCTAATAACTTGATATCCTGAGTCGCTTCTCCGACCCCCATATTTACAACTATCTTCTCAAGGCGCGGGACGGCAAACCTGTTCTTAAGATTAAATGCCTGCATCAACTGCGGGATAATCTCTTTCCTGTATTTCTCCAATAACCTTGGCGTAATTTTATTCTCTTGTGTATTCATCGCTTTAAATTTATATATTTTCCTTGCAATGCTTGCAGAATCTTGATTTGCTGCCGTCTTTTAAAACCGTGAAGCCAACCCGCGCCGGATGGTTGCAATGCCTGCAGAAAAACATCAGGTTTGAAGCCTGGATTGGGGCCTCTATCGAAACAATCCCGCCCTGTTGGTCCTGGCGCGTCTGGCGCCTATGTTTCTTGACCAAATTTAATCCCTCAACCAATACCCGCCGCTCTTTCTGTAATATTGCTAAAATCTTGCCTTTTTTGCCCTTGTCTTTGCCCGCGGCTATCAGAACCGTATCGCCTTTTTTTATCTTCAACTAAATCACCTCCGGCGCCAACGATATAATCTTGGTAAAGTTTTTATCCCTGAGCTCTCTTGCTACCGGCCCGAAGACGCGTGTTCCGCGAGGGTTAAATTGGTTATCTATAAATACTACGGCATTGCGGTCAAACTTTAAATAAGATCCGTCGGGCCGCCGGATCGGCTTTCTTGTCCTTACCACCACCGCCATGGCTACCTCCCCCTTCTTGACCACCGCCCCGGCAGAGGACTCTTTTATGTTGACGTTAATTATATCGCCAATATTAGCGGAACTTTTGCCTTTGGCGTACAAGACACCAATCATGGCAACACGCTTGGCGCCGGTATTATCCGCTACATCTAAAATGCTACGCAGCTGAATCATTAGTATCCTCTTTTACCTGGACATAACTAGGGGCCTTCTTTACCAAAACTTTGAGCCGATAACGTTTATCCTTTGATAGAGGCCGGGTTTCGATTATGCGCACTCTATCGCCGATTTTGGCGGTATTCTTTTCGTCATGCGCCTTAAATCTACTGCGCCTCTTCATAATCTTACCATATTTAGGATGCTTGCGCATCCTCGTCACGCTGACGATAATGGTCTTTTGCATCTTATCGCTTACTACAATGCCTTCGTATTCTTTTCTTTTGCTCATCTTATTTGTCTTTTCTCTCCCTAAGAATAGTCTCAATGCGCGCAATATCTTTCCGCAGCTGTGAAAACCTGTGCGGTTTTTCCACTCTGCCGCCGTAACGCTGCAGGTTAAGCTTATACAGCTCCGCCTTAATCTCTTCTTCCTTCTGGAGCAGTTCCTCCCTGGAGAGGCCGCGTAATTCCTGAATCTTGATCATCATTTATGAATCCTGGTAATAAATCTTGTCCGCAACGGCAATTTATAAGCCGCCAGCCTGAAACACTGCCGCGCGTACTCTTCCGGCACGCCGCCTAATTCAAACAAAATCCGGCCCCTTTTTACCACGCTTACCCAATGGTCCAGGTCGCCCTTGCCTTTGCCCATACGGACTTCAGCGGGCTTTTTGGTTATGGATTTATCCGGAAAAATCCTAATCCAAAGCTTTCCGCCCTTATGCAGCTGCCGCGCCAAGACAACCCGCACCGACTCTATCTGCGTGTTTTTAATCCAGCCGTTATCCAACGATTTTAAGCCGAATTCTCCAAACGCCAATTCAGCGCCCGTTGTGGCTACTCCACGCCTGGAGCCTTTTTGTAATTTACGGTATTTTACCCTTTTGGGCATTAAAAGCATCTTTTGACCCCTTTTTAATAAGAATATCGCCTTTATAAATCCAAACCTTGACCCCAATGAGCCCGTAAGTCGTCAGCGCCTCGGCAAAGCCATAATCAATGTCCGCGCGAAATGTCTGCAGGGGAACCTTTCCCTGCTTATAGGTTTCTGTGCGCGACATCTCGGCGCCGTTAAGGCGGCCGGCGCAGCTGACCCTGATGCCTTGGGCGCCGGCGTTTACCGACTGCTCCATAGCGCGCTTTACCGCCCTGCGGAAGGCAATCCTCTTCTCTAACTGCATAGCGATGTTTTCCGCTACCAATTGTGACTCAATAGCCGGAACCTTTATCTCTTCAATATCAATAGAGATCTCTCGCTTGACGATCTTATTCAGGTCCTCGCGCAGGCGCTCTATATCCGAACCGTGCCTGCCGATGATAATGCCGGGACGCCCGCTATATATGCGTATCTTGAGTTTTTCAGTAAGCCGTTCTATAATAATCCTTGCCACCGCCGCGGTTTTGCATTTTTCCTTAATAAATTTTCTGAGTTTATAGTCTTCAAGTATAAAGCGCCCAAAATCCCCCCGCTTTGCAAACCAGCGACTGTGCCACGTCCTTATATAACCGACCCTTAGTATAAACGGATGAACTTTTTGTCCCATTCTTTATCCTTTGATATCTAATTCTACCCTTATGTGCGAAGTTCTCTTTTTAATAGGAGCTGCCCTGCCGAAAGCGGCAGCCTTGAATCTTTTCCAGCTCGGGCCGGAATTACAAACTATTTGAGATACGTAAAGCTGCCCGGCATTGAAACCTTTAACTTTTGCATTGGCTACCGCAGAATTCAATATTTTTATAATAAATTCTTTCGGGCGCTTGTTTAATGCCTTAAGAATACCCTGGGCGGCAACAACATCTTTCCGGCGGATAAGCGCCATTACCTGCCTGACCTTTCTAGGCGAAATCCTTAAGAATTTTCCCTCTGCCTTTGCTATCATTTTATCCCCTAACTACTAACTACCATCTACTAACTACTATGTTTTATCCGCCGCCTTCTTGGCCTTTACTCCGCCGTGCCTTCTGAATATGCGTGTAGGAGCAAATTCTCCAAGTTTATGCCCAACCATATTTTCCGTAACAAAAACCGGAATGTGCCTTCTTCCGTCATGCACCGCAAAAGTAAACCCGACAAACTCCGGGATAACCGTTGAGCGCCTTGACCAGGTCTTGATCGCCTGGCGGTTACTCGCGCGGCGCACGCGGTCAACCTTCTTTAAAAGCTTTTCATCGACAAACGGGCCTTTTTTTAACGAACGGGGCATTTTGTTGCTCCTTGTATTAGCAAGTTAATGCCCAATGACCAAATCACAATGCCAAATGAATTTCCAAATCCCAATTCCCAATTGGGACATTGGGTCATTGTGATTTTATTCGTCATTGGAATTTGGTAATTGGTCATTTTCATGTTAACTGCGCCTCTTTACAATGAACTTATTAGAATACCTCTTCTTGCGCCTGGTCCTGTATCCCTTTGTAGGCATTCCCCATTTTGACACCGGATGAGGGTTGCCCTGCCCGGATTTACCTTCGCCGCCGCCATGAGGATGGTCTACCGGGTTCATCGCCAGGCCTCTTACCGTCGGACGAATCCCGAGCCAGCGGCTCCTGCCGGCCTTGCCCAAAGATATCGTCTCATGCTCAACATTGCCAACCTGGCCAATGGTGGCATGACATTGGAGGCTTATTAATCTGACTTCTCCGGAAGGAAGTTTTATGTGCGCAAGTTCGCCCTCCTTTGCCATAATCTGCGCGCTTGATCCCGCGCTCCTTACGATTTGAGCGCCCTGCCCCTTGCTTAACTCTATATTGTGAATCGCGGTCCCTGAAGGTATATGCTTTAAAAGCAGGCAATTCCCCGTTCTTATCTCCGCGTCCTTCTGGTTGGATGAAACCACGCTATCGCCTACGTTTAAGCCTAAGGGCGCTAGAATATACCTCTTTAATTTATTTGGATACTCCAAGAGCGCAATTCTGGCAGAACGGTTAGGGTCATATTCAATAGCAATAACCTTTGCCGAAACTTCGAATAATTCCCTTTTAAAATCAATAATACGCAGCATGCGTTTATGCCCGCCGCCCTGGTGCCTGACGGTTATGCGGCCGTGAACATTCCTGCCTCCGCTTCTCTTAAGGGGGCGGATTAACGACTTTTCCGGGCTTTTTTTGGTGATCTCCGAAAAATCACTCCCGCTCATCCATCGCCTGCCGCTGCTTGTGGGTTTGAATTTTTTTATTCCCATATTAAGTGAGCACTTAACTTACGAACACCTGCCTGCCGGCAGGCAGGTGCCAGTTCGATTAAGTTAATGTGCGAATTTAATCCGCCAACGCTTTGTGGCGGATAAGATTATGCTACCTCTATCTTCTGGCCCTGCCTTAACGTCACTACCGCTTTTTTAAGGTCGCTGGTCCTGCCTAATTGATGCCTTACCCTTTTTAATTTCCCCAAAGAAACAAAGGTATTAACATCCTTTACTTTTACCTTATAAATATCCTCTACCGCGCGCCTGATCTGGATTTTATTGGCGCTGTTCTCAACCAGAAAAAGGTATTTGCCCTGCGGCTCGCAAAGGGTTGTTTTCTCCGTATGAATTAATGCCTTGATTATATCGTGAGCGCTATTCATTATTTAAACCTATTGCCAAGTTCAACAAGGGCGTTCTTGGTAATGATGATTTTACGATGTGCCAGAATTTCATACGCATGCGTATCCCTGGCGACATTAACATCCAGAAAACTTATGTTGCGCAAAGCCAATTTCAAATTATTATCCAACTTATCCAATAATAACAACGTGCTGGAATTTTTCTTTCTTCCCGCGGGCGCAAGGGAAAAGTTGGCAAATATCTTGGCTGCCTCTTTAGTCTTTGGTTTATCCAGCCTTAACTCCTCCAAAACCACAAAGCCGCCTTCTTTGACTTTAAGGTTAAGGCTGGATTTTAAACTCAGGGCCTTCAATTTTTTAGGCAGCCGATAATAAAAATTTCTGGGGTGCGGGCCAAAGGTAACGCCCCCGTGGCGCCATAACGGAGAGCGGATAGAGCCGGCTCTGGCACGGCCGGTGCCCTTTTGCTTCCAAGGCTTAATGCCCCCTCCGGAAACTTCTCCTCTGGTCTTTGTGCTGGCTAAACCCTTTCTTTGTCCGGCCCGGTATGCAACAGTCGCCTGATATAAAGAATCCTTGTTAACGTGCCCGTCAAAGACCGCGCTATTCAATTTTACCGAGCCTGTCTCCTTGCCTTCGGTGTTATATATAGGTAAAGTTAATGTTTCCATATCATCTCAAAATAATACTCTTGAAAATATTTTCTTTAAACACTTGTCTTTTTCTTCTTGGCCTGCCTTATTATTAAATAACTATTCTTGGCGCCCGGAACAGCTCCCTCAACCAAAAGCAGATTTTTTTCGGCATCGGCCCTGATAACCCGCAGGTTTTGTAAAGTTACTCTCTGATCCCCCATATGCCCGGGCATATGCTGCCCCTTCCATACCCTTCCCGGAGAAGTAGAGGCGCCGATTGAACCGACGCGCCGATGCGACATAGAACCATGGCTCATGGGCCCTCCGCGCCAATTCCAACGCTTCATGCCACCTTGAAACCCGCGGCCCTTTGAAGTACCGATTACGTCTACGTAATCTCCCGGTTTAAACAAATCCGCCTTTAGCTCTTCGCCGACATTATACTCTCTGGAAACATCCTTGGGTAACTCTCTTATGAATTTACGGGGGGCAATATTTCTTTTCTTAAAATAACCCAAGAGCGG
>JAZDPH010000022.1:0-7453 GCA_043797735.1 Candidatus Omnitrophota bacterium
GATAGTGTGAGTAAGTCAATGTGCGAATTTATCCCAAGGCATATGCCAAAAATGTCGTAAGAGATTTTTGGCATGTTTATGCCAGGGGATACACTTGACTTACGAACACGATAGTGTGAGTAAGTCAATGTGCGTATTTTATCACCGGTTTGGCAAAACGCAGGTCTATATATTTTATATTGGCCAAGTCCAATTTGCCCCGCGTAATTACCCCTGCAAGAATGCTCAGTTTCCTCCTGATATTGCCTTCGCCTAACTTTACCTGGAGGCCCTCATAAGCGATGCCAGCGCTTAGCCCTTTAGAAAAATCAGCAGCCTCCGGCGGAAAAAGTAAAAACAGCGTGGCATCGTTTATGGCCCTTACGTCGATTCTCTTTATTTTATAATTCTTGAATGCCCGGTTTCTCTGGAATTCCCTGATGGCCTCCAGGGCCAGGGCGATTTCTTTTATGTCATAGCTCTTGCCAACGCTTGGCCCGAAGAGCTTTGTCTCCAGCCCCGTAACCTGCGGCAGTTCTAACCCTTGGAGGTCAGCCGGCGCATTACAGAGAACCCCCTCCTCGTCCATAATAAAATATTTGTATAATTTAACCAAGGCGGCGGGCTTGCGTTTTATAAAATAGGCAAATATCCTGTCGGGAAAAACCCTGACTAATTTAATTCTTTTGTAGTCCGGATGAAAACCCTGGATATATCTGGACTCCCTCTCTAAATTCAAGGCGAATATATTTTTTCCTTTCAGATAAGAGAGGTCAACCCCTGCGGCCTCCTTGCAGAGAACGTCCTTTATCTTAAAATAATCTGAATTTCTAAAAATTACCCAGGTATACCCTGCGATAAAGATAACGGCAAAGATGATCACAGCGCAAAATATTATAAATTTGACAGGCAGGGCCCGCCTTTTCTTAAGCCTTGCCGGAAGTTTAATCTTATACTTTTTCATAAGCCAATTTTATCAGTTTCAGGCATAAATCCATAAAATCAATGCCTGCCTCCTTAGCCGCCTTAGGCAATAAACTCATCGCGGTCAATCCCGGAATGGTATTTAACTCTAAAACAAAAACTGAATTATCCTCGCTTAAAATCATATCCACCCGGGAACAGCCGGAACACCCCAGGAGTTTATGCGCCGCCAGGGCCGCCTTTTTTATTTCTGCTGCCAGGCCGTCTTTGAGTACGGCCGGCAGGCGGTAATCAGTCATGCCCGGGATATACTTGGCCTGATAATCAAAAAATCCCTTACTGGGAATTATTTCTATTACGGGGAGCGCCTCTGTGTCCAGTATTCCTACGGTCACCTCCCTGCCTTTTATATACTCTTCAATAATAACCCGCTGATCAAACCTGAATGCCGACTTTAGCGCTTGATCAAATTCTTCTTCTTTTCTTATGATCGAAAGCCCTATGCTGGAGCCGCCGTTACTGGGTTTTATAACCAAAGGAAGCTTGAGCCCATTAACATGATTGGAATAAGAATCGGAAGGCCCTTCTTTTATAACAATATGCCGGGGGGCCTGCAGGCCATTGAGCTGGAAAATCCGGCGGGAGGCGGCCTTATCCATAGCCAGCCTGCTTGGCAGGACTCCCGAGCCGGTATAGGGAACTTTTAGCCTCTCCAAGAGCTCCTGTATCTGGCCGTCTTCCCCGAAGCGGCCGTGTAAGGCCAGGAATGCGCAATCAAGGCTTAGGGATTTTAATAAGTCTAAATTTTCCTCTGTATCGTCGGTGGTTATATCAACGGGAGAAACTTCAACTCCCGCCTGCTTTAAGGCATCACAGACCGCCCTGCCGGACTTAAGCGAAATCTCCCGCTCCGAAGAAGGCCCGCCCATTAATACGCCGATTTTACCCCTTACTGCCATATCTTTATCTCCGGATGCAAATTGATTTTAAAATTATTCTTTACTTCTTTCTTAATCAGATTCATTAACTTCAAAATATCCGCTGCCTGCGCATTATTGCGGTTTAATATAAAGTTGGCGTGTTTTGAGGAAACGCAGGCGCCGCCTGAGGCCCTGCCTTTTAAGCCGCATAAATCTATGAGCCTGCCGGCATATTCGCCGGAAGGATTTCTAAAGATACAGCCGGCATTTGGAAAAGAACGATCCTGACGGATATCGCGCTGCCTGCGGTAGCGCTGGATATCCCGCCTGATTTCTCCTTTGTCTCTTTTGGTGAATTTTAAGGTAGCGCCTAAAATTATGAATTTTCCCAGGCTTGATCTACGGTAGGCAAAACCTATACTTTGCCCGGCTAAACTTTTTATCTTAGCGTTACTATCCATTACCTCTACTTTCAGCACTACCTTTGATATCTGGCTGCCCCATGCGCCGGCATTCATATTCAGCGCTCCCCCCAAAGTACCCGGGATACCCGACAGGAATTCCCCTCCCGAAAGATTCCTTTTAGCCGTCTGAGCGACGAGGCTGGCTATACTTGAGCCGCTAGCGGCCCGCACCAGGCGCCCCTTAAAGGTAATTTTTTTAAAAAACGGGGAGCTTAACTTTACGATAATCCTGCGCAGCCTCCTGTCGCCGGCTAAGATATTACTGCCTGCACCTATTACTAAAATAGGTATTTTATATCTTTTTGCAAGACTAATCAACAACTTTAAATCCTGCGCGTCTTTGGGTTCAATAAAGAAATCCGCCGGGCCCCCTACGCGCAAAGTAGTATGCCTGCTTAACGGTTCGTTAACTCTTACCCTGCCTTTTAATTCTCTCCACCAATTCATCGCAAACCTTTGTTATGTCTCCGGCCCCCAGCGTCAAAATAAGATCACCCTCTCTTTTGAACGCGGATACGTAACCGGCAAGTTCTTCCCTGGGGACAAAATAAACTTCTCCGGGGGCAGACTTTTTGCGTTTTTTTATCTGGCGGCATAACTGCTGCGCATCCACCCCCTCTTCAGGCAGCTCCCCCGCCGGATAAATGTCGGTAATGATCAGGCAATCCAGCGAGTCAAAACTTTCGCAAAATTCGCCAAACAACATCCTGGTGCGGCTGTAACGATGGGGCTGGAATACCCCGATAGCCCTCTGATGAGGCAAATTCTTTGCCGCCAGTATCGTCGCCTTTATCTCCGTAGGGTGATGCGCATAATCATCAACCACAGAGATACCCATACTGCTGAATTTAACCTCAAGCCTGCGGCGGCAGCCCCGATAACCCTTAAGCGCATTCTTAATCAGGCCTAAATCTATCCCCAGCTCAAGGCCTAAGGCAATAACGGCAAGGGAATTGCAGATATTGTGCCTGCCCCCTAAAGAAAGGGTAAATCTCTCTATGAATTTATCGCCGCGGTAACAATCAAATTCACAAGAGAGCCCCTGCAATACGATATGCTCTGGGTGAATCTGGGCTGCCGCGTCCAGCCCAAACGATACCGCCCTGTTTTTATATCCGGCCATAATATTTTTCAAATTCGCATCGTCAGAGCAATAAAAAACACAGCCATCCTTATTCGTCCCGGCTATGAATTTCCTGAATGCCTCAACTTCGTTTTTAAACTCCCGGTAATAATCCAGGTGTTCCCGGTCTATATTGGTGATTATGGAATATTTGGGCAGATAATGCAGAAAGGAACCGTCGGACTCATCAGCCTCGGCGACAAAAAACTCCCCCCTTCCAAAGCAGGCATTGTTATCAATGTTCTTGATAATCCCGCCTGCGGCCACAGTAGGAAAGAGCCCCGCTTCTAATAACAGGCAGGAAACGAGGCTGGTGGTGGTAGTCTTGCCGTGGCTGCCGGCAACTGCTATAACGGACTTTCCCTGCATTAGGCGGGCAAGAGCCTCTGCTCTTTTTAACAAAGGCAGCCCCTCTTTCCTGGCCTGGCTAATCTCGGGATTATCTTCTTTGATGGCGGAAGAATAGACTACAACTTGCGCATCCGTAACGTTAGCACTCTTATGCCCGATAAAAATCTGCGCCCCTGCCCTGGCCAGGCCCATGGTGGCCTTACTCTCCTTCAGGTCAGAACCGCTTACTTTAAAACCCCGGCGCAGCAAAATCTGCGCTATTGCGCTCATTCCGATACCGCCGATGCCGATAAGATGATAGTGTTTATTCATTTATGGATATTAGGGACAAGGCTGCATCCGCCAGCACGTTATTGGCATCCGGCAATACAATGCCCTCGTAAGCAAGGGACATCCCCATTCTCCTCTGGGGATCCATGCTGATGGCGCCAATTGCCTCTGCTAATGCTCCTGCTTCTAATGCATCGTCTGAGATTTTAACGGCCGCCTTCTTATCTTGCAGAAATCCGGCATTTGCCTCCTGGTGCCGGTAGGCGAAAGGATAAGGCACGATTATCGCCGGCAGGCGGTAAAGAATTAATTCCGCAACTGTAGTCGCCCCGGCCCGAGAGATGGCTAAGTCCGCCGCGCTATAAGCATACTGCATCTGGGGCAGGAAGTTAAACAACTTAAATTTTATGCCCAGGCTGGTATACTGACAGCTTAATAGATCGAGGTTCTCTGCCCCCGATATATGGATTACCTGAAAGCCGGATATATCAGAGAGAAGGGCTGCCGCCTTCGGGAAGGTTGCGTTAATCTTACGGCTCCCCTGGCTTCCGCCCATTACCAGTATGGTAAACTTATTATTTTCAAATCCGAAAAACCTGAGGGCTTCGGATTTATCGACGGGCCTTAACTCCTCTCTTATAGGATTACCGCTTATTATAACTTTATCCCTGCTTAGCCTTAGAAAATTCTCCGTCTCTTTAAAAGAGACGGCAATCCGGTCAGAGAACTTTGCCAATAGCCTGTTTGCCCTCCCCGGGATTACGTTTTGTTCATGAATAATGGTCTTTGCCCTGAAAAGCCACCCCAGCAATACCAAAGGAACAGAATTGAGCCCCCCGAAGCCGGCCACCACATCGGGCCTGAATTCGCAAAGAATAAGCAGGCTCTCCAGGAAACCTTTGAAAAGATTTATAAGCGCGCGCAGGTTCTTAAGGCTTAAGCCTAAACCAATCGCAGAAGTAGAAGTATATTTTACTTTAATCTCAGCGGGAAGAATAACGCTCTTTATACTTTTTTTCGGTAAAACCAAAAGCGCATCTACCCCGGGCGACTTTTTTTTTAACGCTGCCAGAAAGCTAAGCGCGGGAAATATATGCCCGCCGCTTGAGCCGGTGGCGACTAAAACTTTCATATAGCCTCCCTGTGGCTGCGGGAAATATTCAGCAGTATGCCCACGCTAACCAGGTCAAAAACAAAAGAAGACCCCCCGTAACTGATAAAAGGCAGCGGCAGGCCCTTAGTAGGAAAAACGCCGCAGGAGACCCCGATGTTGATGATTGCCTTAAGGACAATCATCAATACCAGCCCTAATGCCAGAAAATAACCGAATTGATCGGTGCTGTTCTTAATAATTTTTAAGCCCTGACGGACAAAGATTATAAATAATACTATTACCCCCAGCGTCCCTAACAGGCCCAGTTCTTCGCCGATTATGGAAAAAATAAAATCGGTGTGCGCCGCAGGCAGGTAAAATAGTTTCTGCTTGGAGTGTCCCAGCCCCACCCCGAATACTCCGCCGGAACCCAGGGCGATTTGCGACTGGATAATCTGAAAACCGCTCCCCCTGGGATCCAGCCAGGGATTTAAAAATGCCAGAATGCGCATCCGCCTATAGGGGACGCTGAAAATCAAAAAGTAAAGCAGCGGCAGGCCGGCTAATAATAAAGAAACCAAGTAAGTTAGCCTTGCCCCGGCAATAAAGAGCATCAGAAATACAACCATTACCATTGCCAGGCTTGTCCCCAGATCCGGCTGTATAACTATCAGCAAAGAATATAGCCCCAGGATGAATATGGGGGGCAGGAAACCTTTGGTAAAATCCTTAATCAGACTGTGTTTGCGCGCGATAAAATCAGCGATATAGATTATAATCGCCAGATTAGCCAACTCCGAAGGCTGGAAACTGATAAATTTAAAGCGGAACCACCGGCGCGCTCCGGAAACCTCCCGGCCTATTCCGGGGATAAGAACCAAAATCAAGAGCAGCAATGAAAGTATTAATAAGGGCTTGGCCAAGCGCCTGATTTTTTTATAATCATAGCTCATCACCATAAAAGCAGAAAACAGCCCGATTACCAGAAAAACCAGGTGCCGTTTCAGGAAAAAGAACCCGTCGCCGTATCTCTCCCAGGCATAAATGCTGGAGGCGCTGTAAATCATCACTACGCCGATGGATATAAGGATAACGCAGACGCTGAATATATTTATCTTTGCTTTAGCTGACATGATTTACCCCGGCCTCCAAGTAACCGGCAAACACAATCCTTAAATGCCCTGCCCCGTTCTTGGTAATTAGAAAACATATCGAAACTTGAACACATCGGAGAAAACAAAATACAGTCTCCGGGGCCGGCCAGGCTAAATGCCTTATGCACAGCCTCGGTTAAGGTCTCGGCATTATTTACCGGTAAAACCCCGCCGATAGCCGCGGCTATTTTTTCTTTTGCCTCACCCAGCAAGACTACCTGCTTGAGCTTTGCCGGAGCTGATTTCAATATAAGGCCGTAATCGGCCCCCTTATCCTTTCCGCCGGCGATTAAAATAACCGGGGCCTCTATGTTGCTTAAGGCCCAGAGCGCGGAATCCGCGGTAGTCGCCTTAGAGTCATTGATAAATTTAATGCTGTTTATTTCGGCCACGAATTCCATGCGGTGTTCCAATCCTTTAAAATCCCGGCATACCTCAAGGATTAGCTCCCGGCTTATGCCCAAAACCCCGCCCACGGCCAAGACTGCGCAATGGTTAAGGTTAAGGCCATTCTCCTGGCAAAAATAAACCTTCCTGGACCTTGCCCCTTCAGCTAGTTTTTTTAATACCGGGTCGCCGTAATTCAAAACCAGATAATCCGACTCATCCTGATTGATAAATATCCGCTTCTTCGCTTCAAGGTATTCCCCTAAATCCCTGTATCTATCCAGGTGATTGGCTGTAAAATTAAGCATTAGCGCAATCTCCGGCTTGAAATTTTTTATATGCTCCAGCTGAAAAGAGCTTACCTCCAGCGACACGTAATCCCCCTGGCTTATCTTATCCACCTCTGCGCAGAAGGGGGTGCCGATGTTGCCGCAGACAAAAACTTTCCTGCCGGCGCCTTTTTCCAGTATCCTGCCGATTAAAGTTGTAACCGTAGTCTTGCCGCCTGAGCCGGTAACCGCAATAACTCTCCCCGCACAAAGCATCCACCCCAATTCAATCTCGCTTATTACCGGTATATTAAAACTTGCCGCCCAGGTAAGCGCCGGGGCATCCTGCGGCACGCCCGGAGAAACCACGAGCAAATCCCTTCCCCTTATAAACTCCTGCGAATGCCCGCCCAACTCCAGCCTGATTTCTTTTGATTTAATCCGAGAGGCGTTCAGCCGAACCGCCTGGTTATCGCTGCTATCGGTCACGCAAACCTCTGCGGCCAAATCATAAAGCAA
>JAZDPH010000043.1:0-18770 GCA_043797735.1 Candidatus Omnitrophota bacterium
CACCCAAATGTCTTGATATAAACTCGAGGACATTTGGGTGTCACCCCGAACTCAGGCGAGGAAAATGTCTTGCCGTTTTTTTGGCAAGAGATTTTCCCGCCGCTTTGAGTTTGGGGCACTTCCTTATTATCTCTGCTCATAATCTTCAACCAATTGCATCTTCTGATATCTACGCAGCCCTTTGATACGATACTCTTCTTTCACGGCCAATTTATAATACCTATACCCCTTCGCATATACTAACCTTACCGGCAGCTTTCCCCGCAAACACTTCGCCCCATCCCCATTATTATGCTCTTTAATCCGCTTTTCTAAGTTATTCGTGTATCCGGTATAATATGCCCCGTTTGAGCATTGTAAAATATATACATAAAACTTCCCCGCGCGCTTAATCTTTCTCTTCATGAATACTGGAGCCAGATTTATTTTCGTAGAGGCGGCTTAGTTAGAAATAATTATGGTTAAACCCACTTTCCCGATTGGCTCGGAAACAGTTTCTGCTTTGGAACGGAAACAGGTGAATATTTACAGGTGAATATTTATTAATCCTCCTCTATCTCAAACCGACAGCCACATATATTGCACTCATAGACTAACATTTCATAATGGGGTTCAACAAATCGTGTGTCTTTACTGTTACACTTAGGACATTCAACGGGTGGATTCCATTCAGGCATTTTATCCTCTCACGCTACGCTGAAGCAGCAAACTAACAAGAGTTTTGGGACCATTTCTATTTTTCACTTATCGGTTAACGATAATGGGTTCAGATTTTTTTTCGCAGAGGCGGCTTAGTTAGAAATAATTCTGTTAATTATTCCTGTTTATCAAGTTCACAACAAGCGTGGCTATAACATCGCGCTCGCTTGGTTTACTTTCTGCAATCATTAACGTAAGAGCGACTAAAGCGTTATCGGCAATACGTTTTGAGCCGTCTTCTTTATGCAAGATGCCATTTTTCTCTAAAAACCACAGAAAAATTGAAGCGGCGATCCGCTTATTGCCATCAACAAACGAGTGGTTTTTAACAATAAAGTAGAGCAGGCTTGCCGCTTTCTCCTCTCTCCTCTTTTGAAGTTTTACTTATCTTGAGCCGTTTATAATCATAGTCGTCTAATAGGCCAAGCGCGTAATTATAATCGCTGATAACTTCAAGCAGCCCCATTGCCTCCTGGTATTCAAGTTGTTTACGGTCTTTCATGCTAGCGATAAGCTTTACTGCCCGCTGCAAGGTTTGAAGTTTTGAAGTTTGCTGTTTTAGGCGCTGTTGGTTTAATGTGTAACCATCGATTAAATGCCGTTTGAGGACATTAGTTGCCCAGATGCGAAACTGGGTAGCGCGAGTGGAATTAACCCTGTAACCTACGGAAATAATAATATCGAGATTATAAAATTTTACTGGCCTATCTGAAAAAGCAATGTGCAAAAAATGCACATTGCTTTTTTCGTCTAACTCATTGGAACGGAAGATATTGCCCAGATGTTTGGTAATAACACTCCGCTCTGTTTTAAAAAGTTTTGCTATTTGCTCTTGCGAAAGCCAAACTGTTTCCTGCTCCAGTTTAACCTCAAGCCGGATTTTATTGTCTTTAGTCCGATAAATTGCTATTTTACCTTTTGGCGGTACCTCAGTAATCTTATTTTTCATAGTTTAATCCCCATCCTGTTTATATTAACCTTTTGAGCAATAATGGGGTCAGCGACTATTTTATTACGAAAAAATGGTCGCTGTCCCTAATAATCTTATATTTTACCACCAAATCAGCTCTTTTCATACCGATTTTCGCCCCCGCTAGGCGTAGGGGGGCTTGCGGTGTTAGTGATGTTGTGGTTATTGTGAGATTGCTTCGCCCCCGCCGTTTTGTTTCGTTTTGCTTTCGCAAAAGCGAAACAAAACGAAACAGCGGGGGCTCGCAATGACGCGAGTTTAGATTTGCAATGGCGCGGAGGTTGGGCTTGCGATGATGCGAGGGTGGGCTGCAATGGCGGTGTGTAAGCTGTCCCTAATAATCCTTTTGCTTAAGCCATGCTATTATGCCGCCAATAGCGATGAGGAAGGGCATAGTGAAAAGGATGACGGCGACCATGCGTTTTTGCTTGCTCGTTAAATCAAGCCGCTGGACTTTGATGTCTTTGCTGTCAATAAAGATCCTGTAATCAAGGTCTGAAAGCCAACTGATAACATTCAGCCCCATTTCAGCATTGCTGTATTTATCAATAAAGGCATTTGACAAGAAGTCCGCGTCGGTAAAAACAATAATGCGCGTATCGGAAGGCCGATCTTCCTCCTTTGGCTTCCAGATAACATAGGCAATGGGAACGGGCCCCGGCCTGTCTATCCCTTCATCAAATCCGACATTTAGAGTCCGGTCGGCCTCGCCCCAACTGCTCTCTTTTGATTCGGTTAAAACCACCGGAGCTGCTTCAACCGATTTGGGCCGATCCTCTAAAACTGAAATTGAACGAGGGCGGATATAGAAGGTGTAATCCAGGTTTTTAATAATCGCGTAGTGCGGCAGGTAATTGCGGGTAGCCGGGCACCCCACATCCTGGCCTATATGATTTGACAAATCCACAACAATATCATCGGCAATGCTTATGCCCCAATCTTTAAAGATGTTATTTAAAGAGGGATTCCTGCGTTTTTCCTCTTCCGTAAGCGGCTTATCAGGCGTGGTGACAGGGGTATTTTCTATTAAGAAAAGGGCATCTCCGCCTTTCTCTAAATACGCCTTAACAACCCCCTCCTCTTCTTCTGTCAGGGGATTTCGAGGCCCGGCGATAATAAGAACATCGCAATCATCGGGGATCCCCTCTTCTATGCCCAACATCACTGTTTTTGCTTCTACGTTATTAGCGGTTAACATTCCCTTCAGAAGGCTCAAGCCATTATCGCCGTCATCAAAAATGCCGTATTCGCCATGGCCGGTTAAAAAGTAGGCCTTGCGGCTATCTCTTGCTACCTGAATGATGGCATTAGTTAAAAGCTCTTCGGGCAGGGGTTGATCCGTAAAATCAATGTCCTTACGCTCGCCCCCCGAGAGAACCATAACCCTTCTTTCTTTTCCGCTTATTACACTGCCGAATTGAGCGGCATAGCCAATTTGTACGATAGGGTCAATGATTTCGGTTTTGATTTTTCCTTCGGAACGCCTTTCGTATTCTTTAAGCAGGTCTTCTAAATACTTCGGCGGTATCCCCACATAAAAAGCAACTATTCTAACTTCCTGCCTGAGATCCTTAATAACTATGCCGGTGCTTTCGGCTAAGGTGTGCTGCTTGGCCTTAGTTATATCCCAGCGCGCATTATAGCGGTACGATAAATAGTTGGCCCCCGCAAGAAGGGCCAGGAGAAACACAACGACAAATATAATAACGCCGTATTTCTGCCATTGAAAAAGCCGGGCTGAATTTTTGGCGAATTTCCTTAACTCAAAAAGGCAGACAAAAATACAAGCTAAGCCAACTAAAGAAATAATAACGGTTGGTTTGCTAAAATAATTTTCTATATAAGAGGCTCCCAGCCCGTACAAAAGGCAAACTGCCCCTATCGTCAATAGCGCGGAGAGATTTATAGATTTTCTATTTAGCGCCATAATCGATTCTCAATGCTCAACCTTGTGAACGCGATACAAATAAGAATACCGCTTAGGTAATAGGCCAAATCCGCCGTAGTGATAAATCCCGCGGTAAAGTTTTCCAGATGGCTCCAGGTGCCGATATATTGAATTATTGCCTCCGCCGGGCCGCTGAAATACTTGATAAAGGTTATGGAAAAATACAACAGGAACAAAATTACGTAAGAGCTTATCGCGGCGATAATCTGATTTTTTGTCCATGAAGAGGCCATTATGCCGATGGCAATGAAAAAGGCGCCCTCCAGCCAAATGCCTAAATATCCCGTCAATACCGTCAGCCGGTCAGGCTGGCCAAAAAACTCAATAATAAAATAATAACTTAATGTTATCCCGATAATGAGAGTGAAAAATATCAGGCTGCCCAAATATTTGCCAAGAACAATTTCCGTATTTGTTGTAGGGGTAGTCATTAAGAATTCTATCGCGCCGGAAGACTTTTCCTCCGCGAATGTTTTCATGGTTAGAAGCGGCACAATGAAGATAAACAAAAATTCCATGATTTTAAACACATCGCGCAAGCTAGCCTCTCTGTTTTGATCGATAATCATAAAAAAGAATATGTTAAAAACAGAGACAGTGATAATTAAAACAATATAGGCGATGGGCGAGTTAAAATAACTTTTTAGCTCTTTTTTGGCTATCGCAAGAATTTTGTTCATGGCTATTGGCTTTCCTTGACGGAATGTAACCTCAGAAATATATCCTCCAGATTCGATCCAGGCTCTCTTAGGAGCTCTTCTAAGGTTTCATCAACGATAATTTCGCCGGTTTTAATAATTAAGACTCTTTTTGCGATTTGCTGAATCTCCGAGAGGATATGCGTGCTTAAGATCACTGTTCTTTTATGCTCCAGGCTTTTGATAAGATTGCGCACTTGGATAATTTGCACCGGATCCAGGCCGATTGTCGGCTCATCCAATATCAAAATTTCGGGGTCATTGACTATGGCCTGGGCGATGCCGACTCTTTGTTTATACCCCTTGGAAAGAGCGCCGATAGTTTTATGCTGGGCATCTCCAAGGCTGCACTCCCCCAGGGCTTTATCTACCTGAACACTCTGCTGTTTAGCCGGGATATCTTTTAATTGCGCGGCAAACTTAAGGTAATCTCTTACCGTCATATCGGAATAAAGCGGCGGCGTCTCGGGCAAATACCCTATTTTTCTACGAATAGCCAGAGAGTTTTTAGATACCTCCTGCCCCGCGACGATAACCTTGCCGGATGTAGCCGGAAGATAAGAGGTTAGAATGCGCATAATCGTGGTCTTGCCGGCGCCATTCTGCCCTAAGAAGCCGACGATTTCCCCTTTGTTAATTTCAAAGGAGACATCCTTTAAGGCCTGAAACCCCGCGAAGTATTTTGTAACGTTTTCGGCAATAATCATATTTTCAATAATAGGAGCGGATTCATTGCCCCTTTAATAATTCTCGCATAATAACTCGTAATAGCTTTGAGGATGCGCGCAGGCCGGACATTCTTCAGGCGCCTCTTTTCCCTCATGGACATACCCGCAATTACGGCATCTCCATTTAACTATGACATTCTTTTTAAATACCATGCCCTCTTTCACGTTCTTTAATAGCTTTCTGTATCGCTTTTCATGCTGCTCTTCGGCCTCCGCGATTTCCTTGAATTGAACCGCTATTTCTTCAAGGCCTTCTTCCCGCGCTGTTTTTTCTGCCTCTTTGTAAAGCGTTGTCCACTCAAAGTTCTCTCCCGCTGCTGAAGCCTCTAAATTAGCCGCGGTATCTCCTATAACGCCTGCCGGGTAGCTTGCTGTAATCTCTACCTCGCCACCTTCTAATAATTTGAAAAATCTCTTAGCGTGCTCTTTTTCATTTTCAGCCGTCTCTAGAAATATGGCTGCTATTTGCTCAAGGCCTGCCTTTTTTGCTACACCGGCAAAATATGTATACCGGTTCCTTGCCTGAGATTCTCCGGCAAAGGACGCAAGAAGATTCTTTTCTGTTTTTGTTCCTTTTGTAGGCTTCCCCATAATTTCTCCTTTCCAATTCTTTATTTTTACCAACTAACTCATTATACCTCTTTTTTGTCAAACAAACAGAAAAAAACGGCCGCTGCCCCTAATAATTGACGCGAGGTTGGGATCGCAATGATGGTGTATATTAATTTTTACTTATTCGTCCTTGCCTTAATAAACTTTACCAAATCTTCCAGCTTGACCCTCCACTGGCCTATCTTTGTGGCGCGAATTTGTTTTTCGCGAATAAGTTCGCGTACTCTGTATTCGGATAAACCGAGTTGTTTAGCGACTTCTTCTACTGTTAAATGTCCTTTAAGTAACATCTCCGATACTCCATTTCACACTATACAATACTATACAACATTATGCCACATGATACTACATTCTGTGTATTTAGCAAGAGAATTGTCCTCTCTTGTGTTGGGATTACAAAGACGGTGTCGTAGCGGAGGTTAAAACCTCCGCTACGGGTTTGATTGGGGGTGTATTATAATATATATTCTATTGAAAAAGCGGATAATAGTGGTAGAATTGTTATGGGAGAGTGAAAAAAAATGGATAATATTAAATTAGTGTTATTGCGCCACGGGGAAAGTACCTGGAACAAGGAAAATCTGTTTACCGGATGGACCGATGTGGACCTGTCCCAGAAGGGTATCCAGGAGGCAAAGGAGTCGGGCCAGGCCTTAAAAAAAGAAGGGTTTAGCTTTGATATTGCCTTTACCTCTGTATTAAAGAGGGCAATCAGGACTTTATGGATTGCCTTAGACGAGATGGACTTAATGTGGATACCGGTTTTGCGCTCCTGGAGGCTTAATGAAAGGCATTACGGCGCCCTGCAGGGGCTAAATAAGGCCCAAACCGCGGAAAAATACGGGGAGGAACAGGTGCTTATATGGCGCAGGAGTTATGACATCCAGCCGCCGCCTTTGGATAAAAAAGACGAGCGCTGGCCGGGCCATGACCGGCGTTACAAAGACTTAGAAGAGAAAGATATTCCGCTTACGGAATGCCTCAAAGATACGGTGGAACGCTTCCTGCCCTATTGGCATAACGATATAATCCCGGTCTTAAAATCCGGCAAGAAGGTTTTAATTGCCGCCCACGGCAATAGTTTAAGGGCGCTGGTCAAATACTTAGATAACATCCCCGACCAGGAAATAGTCAAATTAAATATACCTACCGGCATCCCCCTCGTTTATGAGCTCACCCCGGAGTTAAAACCGCTCAAGCATTACTATCTGGGCGACCCCGAAAAAATCAAAAAAGCCATCGGCGAAGTAGCCGGCCAGGGAAAGTTAAAAAAATAGATAAAAAAACCCGCCCTTTCTGTTTAGGAAAGGGCGGGGTAAAATAAACTCTTTTCGTTACGTTAGCAGCTATTTTTTTGACTTTGTCTTCTCAAGGAAGTCGTGGGCAATCTTGCCGGCGATATCCTTGCAGCCTAACCCAAAAGCTAAAGCAAGGCCCAAGCCTACCGAGCCTAACAATATATTCAAGGTTAACTGAGTTACCCGTATGCCGATCTCAAGTTGTTCTAAAGCTACGAAAACAGCAAAGGTGTTGACGATTATCACTACAATTTTACTAAGCAGCCTGCTCTGTGCCAGGCCGGCATTGTTAGCCGCGGTCTGGATAATATTGCGCAACAAAGTGGCTACAAACATACCTAAGACAAGAATAAACATCGCCGCGATAACGTTCGGTATGTAAAGGACAACTTTATTCAACAAATCTGCGGCAATTGTTAAGCCGACCGCATTTATGGCCACCATAAAAGAGACCAAAATCGCCAGCCAATAACAAATTACTCCCACTAATTCTGATAAAGAATAGCTGATTCCCCCTTTTTCAAGCAGGCTGTCTAATTCGATGCGTTCCGAGAGTTCATCGAGTTTTATCATCCTCAAGCCCTTGGTAACTACTGTCCTGATCAGCTTGGAAAGAACCCAGCCAATGATCAGTATGATAATTACCAGCAATCCATTAACCAGGAATTGCCCAATCTGCGCTAGCACGGTTCTGGCTGGTTCTAATAAAACTATCTGCCAACTGCTCATCTGCACCTCCCTTTTTCCTTTAAACCCCCGCCGGTATTTTAACGGCGGGTAACTTAACTTTGAATTTCCTAACTCTATCACGACTATTAAGTTATGTCAAGAAAAATATGCTGTATAGCCAAGTAGCGGAGGTTTAAACCTCCGCTACTTGGCTATAGCCGCAGTCCGCAATGAGACGAGTTTAATCTTTTAGCCAGAGCTTTCTTAGCTCCTGGTTTATCTTGTACATCTGGGTATGGCTGATTTCCGGCTTGAGGGGTTCAGGAGTTATTCTTTTTCTGTCTTTGCGCCCGATGAACTCTTCTACCGCCAGGGCCCTGGCCCCCAAAGCCCTGACAGAAAACTTTATCTCCCTGTCATTGGATACCACTACAATGTTCTTACTCCCTGCTGAACGCTCAACGATTGCCTTTATCCTTTCGTCGGCAGACTGTCCTCTGGAAAAAATAATATTGACGCCCTGAAACTCCTCCCGTGAAAATTCGCTATCCGGGTATCCGTCAAAAACAATCGTTACCCGGTTATTGGGGCTGCCGGTTAATTTATTTGAATTTATAAATTCAACCAGGGCGGCTCTTTGCCCCCCCGCTTTTCTACTGATAGAGGCGAGCAAGGGGTGTTTGATGATGTTGTATCCGTCGATGACGAACTGTAAAGACATAGATAATACCTCCGATGATCCCGCACAATAACATGATCAGAAAACTTAAAAGCGACATAGCGAATGCCGAACCCTCACTCATCCCCGCCTTGGCAAAAAAGAAAATTGTTGCCGCGTCCCTCAACCCCAGGCCGCCTATAGATATAGGTAAAAGCGTTATTGCCGCTATTATGGGCACGAAGACAAGAAAATAAATAATATTGAGCCGCACCCCTAAAGATAAGGCGATGATAAAACAAGTAATAGGGAGAATAAGTTGAATAAGCAGGGAGAGTATCAGGTTATTAATTATAAGCTTCTTATGGTGCCTGAAGATATGTATCTCCTGATGAAGGTCCTTTATCAACTCCCTAAACTTGCCGGAATTGGGTGAATGCAAAAGTTTATTTATCTTTTCATACAGGAATTTATTGAATAAAATAACTAAGGCAACAATAAGCACGCCGGTAATTACGGCTACCGCGAATAAAACCGTTGTGTCCTGTATTAGCCTCCAGCCAAAGGATACTGCCAATAGTATCAGGATTACCAGCCCCACATACCCGCTGAGCCGATCCAACAAAACAGTAGCGATAACCTCTCTGGGCCTTTTGGTATGAGCCGATAAATCGATGCTGCGCATCAGGTCTCCGCCGATAGTAGAGGGCAGGAATAAATTAAAGAATACGCCCCCGGCAAAGGAAATAATGACCCTTTTAAGGGGAAGGTAAATCTTTGCCGCCTTAAGCAGCATCTCCCATCTCAAAATCGCCAGGACATAACTAATCAAAGAAATACAAAAGGCAAAAAACAGCAGTAATTTATCCGCATTCTTTAGATATTCAAGCAGGTTTTTTGTGTCTACCTTATGAAATAAAAAAATCAGCAGAATAACGCTGATACTGACTTTTAAAAATATTGAGAGGATCTTTTTAAAAATTTTCATCTAATTTCTTCAAGCTCCTTTCCTGCCAGGCTTCTGTAGGCCTGCAGGTATTTTTCGCTGGTTTTATTTATGATCTCCTCCGGCAGGCTTGGGCCCGGAGGGCTCTTGTCCCAATCCAGTGTCTCCAAATAATCCCTGACAAACTGCTTATCAAAACTGGGCTGTGCCCTGCCGGGAGCATAGCGCTCCTTCGGCCAAAAACGCGATGAGTCCGGGGTAAGCACTTCGTCAATAAGGATGAGTTTATCTTTGTCTATCCCAAACTCAAACTTGGTATCGGCAATTATAATCCCCCGCGCCAGGGCGTAACCGGCTGCTTTCTCATAAATTTTAATGCTTATCTCTTTTAACTTATCGGCGGCTTGCTCCCCCACCTCCTTTTCAACATACTTCTGGTCCACATTCATATCGTGGCCGCTGTCTGCCTTGGTAGAGGGGGTAAAAAGAACATTGGGGAGCTTGTCCGACTCCCTAAGCCCCGGCGGCAATTTTATGCCGCAAACCGACTGCGTCTTTTGATACTCCTTCCATCCTGAGCCGGAGAGATATCCCCTGGCCACACATTCTACCGGCAGGGGCTTTGTCTTCATCACTAACATTGAACGGCCGGCAAGGATGTCTTTGTATTTTTTTAATTCAGGGGGGTAAGCTTCTATATCGCTGGTTATAAAATGATGCGGGATAATTGCTTTGATAAAATCAAACCAGAAACAGGACAGCGCCGTCAGCACCCTGCCTTTATGAGGGATCCCTGAGGACAAAACCACATCAAAACAGGAAATCCTGTCGGTAGAAACGATAAGGAGCTTATCGCCTAAATCATAAACATCCCTTACCTTGCCGCGCCGGAAAGCTTTTAGTTCCTTAAAATCAGTGCGTAAAAGTATCTCCTGCTTCATCTTTGCCGGATTCTATGTTTTAAGGCGCCTTGTTAACTCTTCGTATTCCTGCCTTAGTTCCTGCGGCAGGCCTTTCTTAAAGGCTGCGAAAAACTTCTTTATATCTTTGAGCTCCTGCAGCCATTTTTCTTTATCTACTGTCAGGAGTTCTTTCAGGGTATCCTCGGATATTTCAATTCCGGTTAAGTCTATATCGCTTGCATAAGGAAGATAGCCGATGGGGGACTGAACCGCGCCTACCTTGCCGTTACAGCGGTCTAATATCCATTCAAGCACGCGCAGGTTTTCGCCGAATCCCGGCCATAGGAATTTCCCCCGGCTATCGGTCCTGAACCAGTTGACATGAAAAATCTTCGGAGGCTTGCTCATCCTCCTGCCCATCGCCAGCCAGTGCCTGAAATAATCCGCCATATTGTATCCGCAGAAAGGAAGCATCGCCATAGGGTCCCTGCGCACCTCCCCTACTTTACCGACCTGAGCGGCGGTGCGCTGTGACGCCATAGTGGCGCCGACAAATACCCCGTGCTGCCAGTTAAAAGACTCATAGACTAAAGGAGCCAGGCGCTCTCTTTTGCCGCCGAAGACAATCGCCGAAATTGGCACGCCGTGATGCTGCTCCAGGCGAAATGACGCCGACGGGCAATTAGCGATAGGGGCGGTAAAACGGCTGTTAGGGTGTGCTGCGAGGACGGGCTTGCCCTGGCTGTCCTTTATTCCCGGCCGCCAGGACCTGCCCTGCCAATCAACCCCTTTTTCCGGGATTTTTCCGTCTGCGCCCTCCCACCAAACCGTACCATCAGGCTTTAAAAGAACGTTAGTAAAAATGGCATTGCTCCTGATTGTCTCTACCATACTGGGGTTAGATTGGGAGTTGGTGCCCGGGGCCACTCCGAATAAACCCGTCTCCGGGTTAATCGCCCATAGGGCGCCGTCGGAATCAATACGCATCCAGGCGATGTCATCGCCTACGGTAAAAATCCGGTAACCCTTTCTTTTAAGTCCTGCCGGCGGCAAGAGCATCGCCAGGTTTGTCTTGCCGCAGGCGCTGGGAAAAGCGGCCGCGATATATTCCACATGGCCGTTGGGCTCCTCTATGCCCATAATCAGCATATGCTCGGCCAGCCAATGTTCTTTTCGCGCCAGAAACGAGGCTATGCGCAGAGAAAGGCACTTCTTGCCCAAGAGCACATTGCCGCCGTAACCGGAACCAACGCTCCATATTGTATTATCTTCCGGAAAATGCAATATCAGCCGCTTATTGATATCAAGCCCTGCCCTGGAATGAAGGCATTTAGTAAAATCCACACCCTTATCTAACTGTTTCAGCACCGCCTCTCCGGCCCGGGCCATAATCAGCATATTTAAAACCACGTAACGCGAGTCGGTCAGCTCTACCCCGATTTTGCTGAACTCAGAGCCCACCGGGCCCATAGAAAAGGGGATAACAAACATCGTTCTCCCGCGCATTGAACCCTTGAAAATCTGCCCTGCTTTTCTATAAGCGGCCCGCGGGGACATCCAGTTATTATTGGGGCCGGCTTCATGCTTTCTTCTTGTGCAAATAAATGTCAGATGCTCTGTGCGCGCGACATCGTCAATCGCGGTACGGTGCAGGAAGCATCCGGAAAGCTTCTTATCGTTGAGCCGGATTAACTCCGCCGACTCAACCGACTCATCCTGCAGGCGGCGCTTCTGCTCGTCGCTGCCGTCTATCCAGACTATATTATCCGGCTGGCAGAGACGGGCTGATTTCAGGACCCAATCCTTTAATTTTTTATTATGTGTGGGGAATTTATCCATCTTAATTGCTTCTGGTTATGTATTTATGGGCCGAGTCCGCGGCTACTGCCCCGTCGCCGCAGGCGGTAACTACCTGGTATAAACTTTTCCTGCGGCAGTCCCCGCAGGCAAATACCCCGCCTTGCGAAGTAGCTAAGGTTTCATCGGTAATTATAAAGCCCTTTTCGTCTAATTTCAACTTACTTTTTAGGAACTCCGTCTCCGGCTCATAACCGATAAAAATAAAGGCCCCGTCGCAGGGAAAATCTTTCTCCTCTGAGGTAACGGTATTCTTTATCTTTACTGACTGCACTTTCGTTGAGCCGCAGATTTCTGTAACGATACTGTCTAAGAGAAATTTTATTTTGCTATTTTCTTTTAGCCTCTTTTGCAAAATCGCCGAGGCGCGCAGGTCCTGCCTCCTGTGCACGATGGTTAACTGTTTTGCAAAACGCGCCAAATATAATGCCTCTTCTGCCACCGCGTCTCCGCCGCCGACAACCACAACGCTTTTTTCCTTATAAAGCGGAGCGTCACATGTGGCGCAATAAGAGACCCCCCTGCCGGTTAACTTTTCTTCGCCGGGGACGCCGAGTTTGCGCGGCCGGGCGCCTGCGGCAATAATAAGGGCCTTGGCGGAGTAATTATTCTCTGTTGTCTTTACCGTCTTGGCCTTGCAGTCAATTTCTAATACTTCTTCGTCCCCTATCTTTATACCTAAGCCCTCAACCTGCTTACGCATACGTTCCATTAATTCCTGCGTTGATATTCCGCCGACAAAGCCGGGGAAATTCTCGATGCTTTCACTCAGCAATATCCTGCCGCCGACCGCCATTTTTTCCAATACTAACGTATCAAGCCCGAACCTGCCGGCATAAAGCGCAGCAGTCAGGCCCGCAGGCCCTGCCCCGATTATAATCAAATCATGCATCGATATACCTCTTTAAGCCTGATATGAACTTCTTACCTTGGGCCCGGATAAGACGGCCTTAAACCCAAGCCCCAAACCTATCCGGCGATACTCCCGGAACTCTGCTAAACCTAAGAACCTCTTTACCGGATAATGATCCTCTGAAGGCGCAAGGTATTGGCCTAATGCCAGGTAATCGCAATTGACCCGCCTTAACCGGCGCATCAGGCCCACTACCTCATCCCTGGCCTCGCCTAAGCCTAACATTATAGAAGATTTAGTCGGAATTTCCAGCCTTATTTTTTTTGACGCTTTTAATATCCCCAGGGAGCGCTGGTAATCGGCCTGTGGCCGCAGATTGCGGTAAAGCCGCGGTACGGTTTCAATATTGTGGGCGAGGACATTCGGAGCGGCATCCAGCACCTGCTTAAGGCTGGCGGCATCGCCCTGAAAATCAGGAATAAGCACTTCTATTTTTATGCTGTTATTTACGCGGCGGACGGCCTCTATGGTTTTGGCAAAGAGCCCCGCGCCTTTATCAACAAGGTCATCTCTGCTGACAGAGGTAATTACTGCATAAGCCAACCCCAGCCGCTTGACCACTCCGGCTACCCTATCAGGCTCTCCCTCATCAACTGTAAGTTTTTTCTGCCCCGCTTTAGCTACGGCGCAAAACCCGCAGTTCCGAGTGCAGGCGCTGCCTAAAATCATAAAGGTGGCTCTTTTATTTTTAAAACAATCGCTTATGTTTGGGCAATGGGCATGAAGACAGACCGTATGAACGCCGGATTCGGCAAATAAGCGCAGAAGTTCTTTTGCCTGGGGGCCGGGAATCTCCTGCCTAAACCAGGGAGGCAGCCTGTTTTTCATCTATGAGGGCGGGTAACTACAATTGCAGCCGGCAAGATTTTGCTTCTTGTTCGGGCGCTCCTTCATCCTTTGACCTCTTCTTTAATTCCCTTAATCTTTTCTTTATTTTTACTTTATCTAAAAAACCGGCATAGTCACAGATGAGCTTTCCCTTCAGATGGTCTATCTCATGCTGGAGGGCGCAGGCAAGTAAATCCTTTGCTTCTATTGCCACGGGTTTGCCGTCTTCATCCAGCGCCTTGACCAGAACCTCTTTTGCCCGGCTTACCTTTATACATACCCCCGGCAGGCTAAGGCAGCCCTCTTCCAGCCTCTGCCTGCCCCGCTTTTTTACTACCGTCGGGTTTATAAGTTTATAAAGGCCGGTGCCGATATCAACGACAATCAACTGCCGGCTGATCCCCGCTTGAGGGGCAGCCAATCCTATTCCGGAAGCATCATACATCAGCCTGCTCATCCGGCTTAAGATATCGCGGTGGGCGGCAGTTACCTGTTTGACGGGCCTGGCTTTTTCTCTTAATGCCGGGTCGCCGAATATTCTAATTTTTAATGCGGTTTCTTTCATCAACTTTGACTATCCTCGGCGCTATGGCCTTTGCATCCTTCTCATCGGCCAAGACGTAAGAAACAATGATTACCTCATCCCCTACGCAGGCGCCGCGGGCCGCCGGGCCGTTTAAACAAATTATCCCCGTACCGGAGACGGCCTTGATCACATAGGTTTCAAGACGCGTACCGTTATTAACGTTAAATACCTCTACCTTCTCCCCTTCAATAAGGTCTGCGGCGCGCATCAAGTCCTCATCAACGGTTATACTCCCCTCATAATAAAGGTTTGCCTCGGTGATTTTTGCCCGGTGTATCTTGGATTTTAAAATTGTCCTAAACATTTATCTACTCCTTGAGCGCTTTTGCTATTTCCCTGCCGAACTCCGTCGCGGCAAAGGGGCCGGCAGCGGTAATAATAAAACCGTCTTTTTCTACGGGGCGGCCGCTGTATTCTGCCCCCAATTCTTTAAGCTCTTTTTCCTCGGAAGAAAAAACCGTGGCGCGCCTGTCTTTTAAAATACCGGCCCTGGCCAGAATAAGCGGAGCGATACAAATCGCCGCCACTATCCGGCCCTCTTTAAGAGCTTCCCTTGCCAGGTTGTGCGCCTGTTGGTCGTCAAAATAGATCTTTGAGCCTGTGCCGCCTACGAATATCACCGCGTCAAAATCTTTGGCTCTTACATCCTCAAGCAGAATATCCGGCTTGACCTTTGCCCCGAGTTTGCCCACAGCCAAATCAAGATTAATAGAGGCAACCTTTACCTCTACCCCGCAGCCCTCCAGGACTTCCTTGGGCTCAAAGAATTCTTCGTCCCGGAAATTCTCCGGCGCGATAATCATAACCGCCTTTTTCATATCAGCCCCCTTTTAACAGTTTATAGCTCTGTCGGGCAATCATTAACTCTTCATTGGTAGGGATGACTAAAACCTTGGGGGGCGTTTTCAGATGCGCAAACAATCCCCGGCAGATTTGGGCGCGTATCTCCTTCTGGTTTTCGCCGATACCGGCGGTAAAAACCAGGCAGTCACAGCCCCCCATCACCGCGGTGTAGGCGCCGATGTATTTTTTGACGCGGTAGCTAAAAATATCTATGGCGAGTGCTGCGCGCTTATTGCCGGCGGAGGCCTTATTCGCCAGGACGCGCATATCGTTGCTTATCCCGGAAATACCCTGCAGGCCGCAGGACTTATTTAAAATATCGTCAATCTGGCCAAGATTAAATTTTTTCCTGCGCATAATATAAGTTACCAGCGCCGGGTCAATATCTCCGCAGCGGGTACCCATCACCAGCCCCTCTAAGGGGGTAAAGCCCATACTGGTATCAACGGACCTGCCTTTATTTACCGCGGTGATACTGCAGCCGTTTCCCAGATGGCAGGTAATTATTTTTATGCCGTTAAAAGGCCTTTTTAAAATCCTGGCTGCCTCCCGGGCGACATATTCGTGGCTTGAGCCGTGGAAACCGTATTTTCTTATGCCGAATTTTTTATAGTATTCATAAGGAAGCCCGTAAATATAGGCGGGCGCGGGCAGAGTATGGTGGAACGCCGTATCAAATACCGCAACTTGTTTCTTGCCGGGCAGAAGCTTCTGGCAGGCCAATATCCCGGTTAAGTTTGCCGGGTTATGCAAAGGGGCGATGCCCGAGCATTTCTTTATATCCCTGATTACCGCTTTATTAATCAAGACCGGCTTCTGGAATTTTTCCGCCCCGTGCACCACCCTGTGGCCTACCGCGGCTACGGAATTAACCCTGGCCAAAATTGATTTCAGGCCCTGGTGATGATTCTCTATCCTGAAGCCCTTCTCCCCGATATGCTCAATCAGGCCCTTCTGGAGCTCTTGCTCCTGCGGCATCCGGAAGAGTTTATATTTTATGGATGAACTTCCGCTATTTATTACTAGAATTTTCATGGTTTATCACTGGGCTCGAATCGCGGTTACCGCCACGCAATCAACTATATCCTCTACGGAGCATCCGCGCGAAAGGTCGCTTGCCGGCTTATTTAACCCCATAATCAACGGCCCCAATGCGCGCGCCTTGGCCAGCCTTTCTACTAATTTATAACTTATGTTTCCCGCCTCCAGGCTGGGGAAGATTAAAATATTTGCCCTGCCCTTTAAGGGGCTGTCGGGATACTTTATCCTGGCTACCTCCGGGACAATAGCCGCATCCACCTGCAATTCACCGTCAACCAAAAGCTCAGGGGCCATTTCTTTGACCAGTTCAAGCGCCTCGGTTATCTTCTCCACTGATTTACCGGAAGCCGAACCTTTGGTAGAATAACTAAGCAGGGCGATACGCGGGGTCAAATTCAGGACCTTCTTTGCCAGCTCTGAAGTAGCCACGCAGATACAGGCAAGCTGGCGCGAATTTGGCTCCGGGATTATGCCGCAATCGGCAAAGACAAAGATTCCGTTTTCGCCGTAAGAGCTGTCCGGCAGGACCATTATAAAAGAACTGGAGGCTATTGTGATACGCTCATTCACCCCCAGGCAACGTATCGCTGCCCTGGCCATCTCGCGCGTAGTAAAATAGGCGCCCCCCACTATGCCGTCGGCCCGGCCTTGACGGGCCATCATCGCCGCATAATAAAGCGTGCCTTCAAAAGTCTCCTTTACCGCATTTATCTCTAAATCCTTATGCTTGTGGAGTTGATAATACTCATCAATATACCTTTGTTTTTCCTTAGGGTCAATCTTATCGGGAGTAAGAAGCAATACTTTAGCAATGCCTTCGCCTTCAATGATTCGGGCGGCCTCAACCACCCTTTTGTCATTATATTCCGGGAGCACGATAACCTTTGGGTTTGATTTTGCCTTTTCGCGTATATATTTTATGGTATCCATTTTCTTATATGCCTTTCATAATCCTATTGAAATCTACGTTATTTTTTATCAATTTTATAACGGCGTCAATTTTCTCGGTGTCCCTCGTCCGGATTTTAACCGTTAGTTTATAAATATTTGTCGCTACGTCGTAAGTATCAGATTTTGACAGTAAAATCGGCACCTGGGCCTTACTCAGGAGGCTCATAATCGACGCATCGGGCTTGATGCCGCCGGTCAAGATTATGCCTGAGACCTTAAGCCGTTTTTCATCGGCCTCCCTGAAACAACCCAAGGCTGTCAAAATCATGTCCTCCCTGTCGCCGGGGGTAATCATCAGGCTGTCATCTACTATGTATTTTATCGCGTCATGCGGCTCCATCGCCCCGACGATAACCTGCGAAACGGGACGCTCCAGATAATCCTTGCCGCATAAAAGCTCAAAATCCGTCTCTTCCAGAATCTGCTCTATGGTCGGCCGGGAAAGCATAGGGTTAAAGGGAAGGACCCCCAAAACATCAATCCCCTTCCTCGCCAGCCCCTTGCGTACCAGGCGGTTTATTTTTTCAAATTTTTCCGGCAATACTTTATTAACAATCACCCCCAGGACTTTGACTCCCTCTCTTTCAAAGAGCGCTTTGTTTAAGATAATCTCATCTATCGGCCGGCCTATCCCGCCGGAAGAGATAATAATGACTTTGGAGCCGAGGAGTTTTGCCACCGCGGCGTTGGAGTGGTCAAAAACAGAGCCCACGCCGGCATGGCCGGTCCCTTCAATGATAACCATACGCTTGCCTTTTGAGACCCTGCGGAATGAATCTTTAATCTTGCGGCTGATGCTTTTCTTATCGGGGCGGGCGATATACCTCTCGGTAAAGCCCTTCTCCACCGCAATGGGGCTCATATCCTTTAGCCCGCATTTTATGCCGCAGACCCCTTCAATCAAAAGAGAGTCTTCATCAACCTTAAGACCCTCTTCTTCAAGGTAGCGCTGGCCGATGGGCTTGATAAAACCGACCTTCTTGAATTTTTCCTGAAAATTGCGGATTAACCCTAAGGAAACGGTGGTCTTGCCGTCATTCTGTTTAGTAGCGGCGATAAAAATCTTCTTCATCGCAAGCTCTCTTCTATCTTCTTCTTAAGCCCCGCTTTATTCACTACGCCGACAGCCTGCTCGGTAACCTTTCCTTTTTTAAAAAATATGATGGTGGGAATAGACATTATTCCGTAGGCGGAGGCGGACTTGGGGTTCTGGTCTACGTCTATTTTTCCGATTTTGAACCTGCCGGCGTATTCGGCGGCGAGTTCTTCAATAATGGGAGCGATTATCTTGCAGGGGCCGCACCAGGGCGCCCAATAATCTACCAGAACCGGCAACTCTGAATCCAAGACCTCTTTCTTGAAATTTGAATCTGTAAAATGTAATAAAGCCATATTAAAAATCCGATAAGTTACGGTGGGCAATAGATTAAAATATCATAAATAAGTTTTAAATGCAATAAGTTTTTAAGGGCGGGCGGGTTAAGGTGAATTGTAACTCAAAGTGCGACAAATTCAAAGCTCTTTCTGTTTTTCTGTAAGTTCTTTTACCACCTGATTCGCTGTCTTATATCCTAATATCTTCCTGGGGTAATTATTCATCCAATCCTGGATCTCTTGGACCCG
>JAZDPH010000011.1:0-7566 GCA_043797735.1 Candidatus Omnitrophota bacterium
TACCAGACCTTTAATATAGTTCCTTCTTTAATGGAACAGGTAGAGGATTATATAAACGGAACGGTTAAGGAAAAATATTTAGAACTTTCCTACAAACCCGCCGCAGAATTAACTAATGATGAAAAAAAATTCATCCTGAAAAATTTCTTCTCCATCAATAAGGAAAGGGTCATATCGTTATTCCCGAGGTACCTGGAACTTTATTCCAAGCGCGCCGCGCATAAGGAATTCAACACCCAGGATTATCTGGACCTGCAGGTCTGGTTTAACTTAAGCTGGATAGACCCCTCCTTTAGAAAGCAGTTCCCTGACTTAAAAAAGCTAATCGGCAAGGCGCGTTTCTATAGCGAAGAAGATAAGCGCCTGGTATTGGAAAAACACGGCCTTATCCTCAAGCAGATACTGCCGGCCTATAAAAAGTTCTTATCCAGCGGTCAAATAGAAGTAAGCGTTAATCCTTATTACCACCCTATCCTGCCGCTGCTCTATAGCACTAACAGCGCCCAGGAGGCAAATCCCAAGGCTATCCTGCCGAAGCCGGGCTTTTTTTATCCTGAAGACGCCAAGGCCCAAATTAACGAAGCGATGGATTTTTATAAATCAAGATTTGGCGTCCAGCCGCAGGGTATGTGGCCGTCGGAGGAGGCGGTAAGCGAAGCAATCCTGCCGCTAATTATGCAGGCGGGGATAAACTGGATTATCGCCGATGAAGCAATTCTTTTTAAATCCCTTAAAACAAACAAGCGGGATACCGCGCTGCTCTATCGGCCCCATCTTTTAAAGAGAGTGGAGGGAAAGCTTAATATTATCTTTCGAGACCGTAACCTTTCGGACCTGATCGGTTTCGCCTATAATAAATTCAAACCAAAAGCGGCGGTGGATGACTTTACCAAGCATCTCAAAAATATCGCAACCGCCTTTAAGGAACGCGATATCCTCGTTACTATCGCGATGGACGGTGAAAATGCCTGGGAATATTACTCCAATGACGGCCATGATTTTCTGGAACTGCTTTATGCGAGGTTGTCCGAATCTAAATTGATTAAAACAACGACTGTAAGCGAGTACCTGAAGAAATTTCCCGCAAAAAAAGAAATTCCCTGCCTTGCCAGCGGCTCCTGGATTTTTGCCGAATTCGGAAAATGGATCGGCAACCCTTCCAAGGTGCGCGCCTGGGAATGGCTGGCCCAGGCGCGGCGTGAACTCCAGGACATTATAACGAAGGACGAGGGACGAGGGACGAGGAACGAAATAAATTTGGCGCTCAAACAAATCTATATTGCCGAAGGCAGCGACTGGTTCTGGTGGTACGGCGAGGATCCGGGCGGAGACTTTGACCGGCTCTTTCGCATGCACCTGTCTAATTTTTACCGGATCATAGGGAAAGAGGCCCCCGAATACTTAAATAAACCGCTGGCCGCGTCTTAACACAAATTCACACGAATCAAATGCCGAATTGACACGAATTCGTGATAATTCGATTTTTATTCGTGCCAATTCGTGCATATTCATGTTAAAAAGCTCATTCATGAGATTGCTGAAATATTCGATTTTCTCGTCATTGCGAGCGACCGAAGGGAGCGAAGCAATCTCAAAAAATGGATTGCTTCGGCACTTCGTGCCTCGCAATGACAATATTTCAGTGATATCTTCATATACTCTTGACAGGCAATAGGTTTTGTGCTATAAGTTTTATTGATGGATAAGAAAGATATTTACGAACACCTGGCAAAAATCTACCTGGATGCGTCTTCAAAAAGAAAAAAAAGAAGCAAAGGCTATCCTAATCTCCTGAAGAATGTTTTATTGGTAAGCGTCGTTTTGGTATTCGTCGTCAGCGTATCGCTATTGGCGACTTTCCAGCAGGATAAGCCCTTTGATTCCGAGGTACTCCTGGTATTATCCCCGGATGTGCTTAAAATCAATTTTGATTTTAACCCCGCCAAAAAAGAAATCTACTACCTAAACCTTAATAAACTTAACCTGAGCAAATATAAAACGCTGGGTTTCTCCCTGAAAAAACAGAACTCCAGCGACAATATTGCCCTCAGGGTGGAATTTATTACCTCCTTTAAGGAAAAATCAGAGGTTTATTTTAAGGATATCCCGCACAAATGGCAGGATTATAAAATAAACCTTTCTAAATTCAGCGGTATAAACGACTGGTCGCATGTAGCGCGCTTAGCCTTTATCGTAGAGGAATGGAATACCAAAGATAAAAAGGGCGCCATTTATATAGATAACGTCAGGGTGATAAAGTAAGTGAGGTCTAAACTTATGGAGTCCGCCACAGAACTTTGGCGGACGACATAAGTTTATGACCGAACTTATCCTGAGTCCGCCAAGGGCGGACGAAGGATCTAATGGAAGGAGAGGGCTTAATGCGCATTATATCTGTCGCGAACCAAAAAGGCGGCTGCGGAAAGACAACTACCGCAATTAATTTAGCAGCGGCTTTAAGTAAAAACGGCAATAAGGTTTTATTGATAGACCTGGATCCGCAGGCGCATGCAACATTAGGGCTTAACATCAAACACCAATTAAGTATTTATAACGTCCTCTCAAAACTTACCAATAAAAAAGCCAGGCTGCAAGACATCATACAAAATGTAGGGGAGGATTTTGACCTGGTGCCCTCCAGCATAATTTTAAGCACTCTAGAGCAGGAATTAAGCGGCGAGATCGGAAGAGAGTCGCGCCTATCCGATACCCTGAAGAATTTTAACGGCAATTACGACTACGCCTTAATAGACTGCCCGCCGAATTTAGGGATCCTGACCATAAACGCAATCCGGGCCTCTACGGAGGTGATTATCCCGGTAGAGGCAAGCCGGTTTTCCCTGCAGGGCTTGGGCCAGTTAATCAGCATAATAGACCTGGTAAAGGATCGGCTCAACCATGTAGTCAGCCAGCGTATCCTGGTGACCAACTTTGATTCGCGCCTGCGCCATTCTTTTAAAATGCTTAAAGAGATCAAAACAAATTTCAGCAATAAGCTCTTTGATACCATTGTCCACGTAAACGTCCAGTTAAAAGAAGCCCAGAACGAAGGCAAGCATATAATCAGGCACAACAAATACTGCCGCGGCAGTAAGGATTATTTCAGCCTGTCCCGCGAAGTAATAATTCAGGGCGAAGAAATAAAGCAGCCGATGGCCCTGGCAAAAAAAATGAAGGAGATATTAAAAGACAAAATGCCTCGATTAAATGAAGTGGCTTTTTCGATAGAGGCCGCGGATGCCAAGGAGGTATACCTGGTGGGCGATTTCAACGAATGGAGGCTGGATACCACCAGCCGTATGGAGCAGGATAACGGCGCCTGGAAGAAAACGCTCGGCCTTAAGCCCGGAAAATACCGCTATCGTTTCGTAATTGACGGAAAATGGAGCGAAGACTCCGGCAATCCCAGCAAGGCAATAAACCCTTACGGAACGTTAGATTCATTAATAGAAGTAATGCATAAATAAAGGGAGGATTACCATGCCTCTAAAGAAAAAAAAGAAGGCCAAAAAGAAAACGCTGCGCAGGAAGGTAGTAAAAAAAACGCCCGGTAAAAAAGCAAAAGCCCCTAAGAAACCTAAGTTAATACGCCCGGTTAAGGCTAAAAAGGCCGGTAAGAAAGAATTGGTAGTGGGTACGATAACGCACTATTTTCCCCACGTAAACGCGGCGGTCATAAAACTAAAGGCTCCTTTGTCAACAGGGGAGAAGATCAGGATTAAGGGGCATACTACGGACTTTATTCAAGAAATAGCCTCTATGCAGATTGACAGGACAGCGATAAATTCGGCAAAAAAAGGCCAGGAGATAGGGCTGCTGGTAAGCTCAAGGGTCAGGCAGCATGATGTGGCTTATAAAGCTTAACGTTTAAAGGGAGGGCTAAATGAGGCTCCTGGAAGTTGAAAAAAAGGCCCGAGGCATGGGGATAAAGGATAGCTGGAAGTATGCCAAGCCGGAATTGATTAAAAAAATCCAGTGCAGCGAAGGTTACTCGCCATGTTTCGGCACGGCCAACAAAATATGCAGTCAGTTAAACTGCTGCTGGAAGAACGACTGCCTAAAATAAAGGGGTTTTTATGACATACAAGTGCCAGATTTGCGGCAGAGAAATTGACGAATTCGTCAGCATTGCCCATGCAAAAGCAGAGGAATACCTTATTGAACTAATCAAGCGCGACCACCCTGAATGGAACAAAGAACACGATACCTGCCATAAATGCGTTGAATATTACCGCAGGCTTGTTAAAGAAACCGAGATTTAGAGAGAGGGAGGACAAAAATGGCTACTAAATTTAATACAGCGATAGTTAAGGGAAAAGACAGCCTTGAAGCAGGCAGAGAAGCGGCAAAGAAAGCTATGGCAAAGGCGGGAATAAAGAAAGCCGACCTCTCAATAGTTTTTGCTTCCAGTAAATATGATTATCAGGCTGTGGTTAGCGGGGTCAGGGAGGTTACAAATAATGCCCCGCTTATCGGCTGTTCCACTGCCGGTGAGTTTACTGATGAAAAGGCGGATAAGGAGAGCGTTGCCTGCGCAGTTATTTCTTCGGATACGCATAAATTTTTTTCCGGTGTGGGCAGGGGCCTGAAGAAAGACGAACTTAGCGCCCTTAAAGAAGCAAGCAGGGAATTTCCTTCTAATATAGAAGGCTATCCTTACCTTTCCGCGATTCTTCTTATGGATGGCCTGACAGGCAAAGGAGAAGAGTCGGTATTGGCAGCCCTAAATACATTAGGGCCTAATGTTAAATTCTCAGGGGGCGCGGCCGCTGATGACCTTAAATTTAAAGAAACCTCTATATTTTCCAATAACGAGGTCCTCTCTGACGCATTGAGCCTTACTTTAACGGCATCGCGCATACCGGTAGCGATTGGAGTAAAACACGGGCACTTTCCTATCAGCCCGCCATTAGAAATAACCCGCTCAGAAGGAAATATCGTTTATGAAATTGAAGGCAAGCCTGCCTGCCAGGTTTGGAAGGAGTATGCCCGTCAAAATGCCTTATCCATAGGAATAGATGTTGATAAGATGTCGGAAACAGAGGCGGTACAAGCTTTCTTTACCCGCTATGAGGCCGGCCTCCTAACCGGAACAGATTATAAAATAAGGTGGCTGGGGGGGACGACTACTACCCAGGGGCCGATAACCTTTCCTTGCGCAATGAGCGAAGGCATGGTGATAAGGGTAATGGAAAGCCCCAAAGAAGCTCAGATTGCTTCGGCAAAAAAAGCCGCTGAAATTGCGCTTGAAGCCTGCAAGGGCGCAAAGTTAGCCGGGGCAATAATATTTGACTGTGTCTGCCGCGCGGTAATTTTAGGCGATGATTTCTCCAAAGCGGTTAATGAAATCAAAAATGTCCTTAAGGTTCCGTTGATAGGCTTTGAGACTTACGGGGAAATAGCCATGGAAATAGGGCAGTTAAGCGGATTCCATTGCACTACCACGGTTGTTCTATTATTGCCTGCCTAAACGCCTAATTAAATAAGGTAGAAAACAATATGGCCCAGATAGATATACGAGCCCTCGTTGACCTATTTAAAGAATCTATAGGTATCGAGGCAGCGGAAAAGACTGTATATGAGGCTATCAGGGATGCGAATCTTCCCAAGAAAAACTCTTACAATGAGGAAGAATTTAATAACATTTGTGATGCTTTTAAGAAGAAAAGCAGCCCTATTGTCAGGATAATTGCTACGGTTGCCTCTAGCAGTAAATTTAAAGATTTCTATTATGAAAAAGAGCTGGCTAAAGAGAGGAAGGAAAAAGAGGAATTAATGAGCCTGAGCGCGGCGCTTGAGCAGAAGGTGCAGGAAAAGACTCAAGCGTTGAAGGAAGCACAGGCCCAGATGGTTCAGGCCGCCAAGATGGCGGCAGTCGGCCAGTTGAGCGCCGGCGTTGCCCATGAAATAAATAACCCGCTCGGCGGCATCTTAGGTTACGCGCAGTTCGTCTTGACTAAAATAGCAAGGCCGGAATTCAGCATAGATGATTTCAAGGCCTGCCGTAAGTACCTTGAGTATATCGAAAAAGAATGCCAGCGCTGCAAACTAATTGTAGAAAACCTTCTCAACTTTTCCCGCAAATCAAGCGAGAAATTTGAGCCGGTAGACGTAAAATCAACGATAGAATCTATTCTTTTTATCCTGAAACACCCGTTAGAACTGCAAAACATTAAGGTAACTATTGAGTATGCGCCGCAGCTGCCCGCGGTATTTGGCAATACTAACCAGCTTCAACAGGTCTTTACGAATATAATTATTAACGCTAAAAATGCAATGCCTTCCGGCGGGCAGCTGCTTATTTCCGGAAAGGTTGTTGAGCAGGAAGAAAATAAGAAGGTCGCGGTTATATTTGAAGATACGGGCTGCGGCATCCCTAAACAGGACTTAGAAAAAATATTTGAGCCGTTTTTTACCACCAAGCAGGATGCCAAGTCCTTAGGCCTGGGGATGTCTATTTGCTATCAGATTATCAAAGAGCATAACGGCCAAATCCTGATAGAGAGCCAGCCGGGTAAAGGCGCCAAAATTACAGTTATCCTGCCTTGCGGCAGTAAACCTTAAAATTACCATGGATAAAAAACAGTCAAATATTCTTGTAGTCGATGACGAGGAGGTAATACGTAACTTACTATGCGATATACTTACAGATGCCGGTTACAAAGTAGAGCTGGCCTCTTGCGGCGACGAGGCGCTTGACAAAGCCAAACACGGCCGGTTTTCTATAGTAATTACCGATTTAAGGATGCCGGGGATAAACGGCATAGAGGTTATCAGAAAACTTAAGGCCATAAATTCCGGTATCTCCGTAATTGTAATAACCGCCTATCCTTCAATAACATCAAGGGCTGCTGCAATGCACGAAGGAGCTTATGATTATATAGTCAAGCCTTTTAACATTGAAGAATTAGGGGCGGTTATCGATCGGGCCGCCCAGAACTAATATATTAGATCTAATATATGGCTATGGAAGAAAGGATAAAAAATATGAACGAAGGCAATATTCTGATTATTGATGACGAAGAGATAATCCGCAGCCTCGTTAAAGACAGCTTAACCGAGAAAGGATACGTTGTTACTGCCTTTGAAGACGCGAAAAAGGGAGTTGAGGCGGTATGGAAAAACTCTTTTGACGCGATCCTTATTGACCTGAAAATGCCCGGGGTTGACGGCTTAAGCATCCTGAAAGAGGTCAAGCCCAGGATTACCGGCAATACCGTGGTTATGATTACGGGTTATCCATCTTTTGAGACAGTTAGAGAAGCCCTGCATTTAGGCGCCTTTGATTATATCTCTAAGCCGTTTAATTTGGAGGAGATCTCTTTTACCGTGCACAGGGCAGTTACTTTTCACAGGCTGGGCGTGGAGAATAGAAAACTAATGGAACAGCTCAACCAAGAGAATGTTGCCTTAGAAAGAAAGGTGCAGGAAAAGACTCAAGATTCAAAAGGTTTTTACCAGCAATTACAGAACACTTATATGCAGACGGTCAAGGCATTAGCCCAGGCAATTGATGCCAAGGATCATTATACCCACGGACATTCGGAGAATGTAACTAAATATGCG
>JAZDPH010000012.1:0-47198 GCA_043797735.1 Candidatus Omnitrophota bacterium
ATGAATTACCTCTTTTTCAGAACGCCTTCCCTTTACCTTATCCAGCTCCCTGCTGCCTGGGCCGCACTTTCCTCTGGCAAACTCAAGGCCCTCTTCATCGCTGACTGCTACGATATCGCCGCTTTCAAAATTTCCCTCGCAATTCAGGACTCCTACTGAAAGCAGGCTCTTATTATTTAAGAGCGCCTGCTTTGCCCCGTGATCAACAATGATTTTGCCTTTGGCCTTGGTGCCGAAAGCAATCCAATGCGCCTTAGCGCTCAGATTCTTTTTTGACACAAACAAGGTCCCGGCTTTCTCCGGAGAAATTACAGCCGAAGAAATTACGCGCCCCAAATGCTGGCTGCTGCCATTAGCAATAACACAGGGAATACCGGAATCTATGGCAATCTTTGCCGCCTCTAATTTACTAGCCATTCCTCCAACACAGGTTCTGTTTTTGGCCGGGCGGACAAAAGATTTTATTTCGGCGTTAATCTCATTGACTACGGGAATAACCCGATTGTTTCTATCAAGAAGGCCGTCCACGTCAGAGAGTATAATCAGAAGGCCTGCCTCCGTTAATTTTGCTACCAACGCGGAAAGCCGGTCATTGTCCCCGAACTTTATTTCATCGGTAGAAATAGTATCGTTCTCATTGACTATAGGGACACAGCCCAATTTTAATAACGCCAAAAGCGTATTCTTGGCATTCAGGTAACGTTGGCGGCTGCCAAAATCATCCCAGGTTAAAAGAACCTGCGCGCAGTTAAGGCCGTATTTTTTAAAATAGGCCCTATAGTTATCCATTAGTTCATTCTGGCCGACGGCCGCAGCCGCCTGAAGTAAAGGCAATTGTTTTGGGCGGCTGGTTAATTTCATCAAATCCACGCCTAAGGCAATTGCGCCCGAAGAAACTATCACTATTTCTTTATCCTCAACTTTTATCAATTCGGCAAGCGCTGAGAGGCCTTTAAAAAAACGCAGCGTATCCAACTTGCCTTCGTTATAAAAAAGGCTGCTTCCTATCTTTATTACAATCCTCTTATAATTTCCCTGCGACTGCCTCAATTAACTCCTCCAGCCCTTCTTTTTTCAATGCGGATATAGGAAAAATCTTCCTTTTAATTTGCTTCTTAAACCTTGCCAGATTGCCCTTTGCCCCCTCTAAATCCATCTTGTTGGCGGCGATGACCTGGGGTTTGCTGCCGACATCCCGGCTGTAACTTTCCAGCTCCTTATTCAACTTCCTGTAATCTTGGAGCGGGTCCCTTCCTTCACATCCGGAGATATCCAACAGATGAATAAGCAGCCTTGTGCGCTCTATGTGCCTTAGGAATTTATCCCCCAATCCCCGGCCGGCGGACGCGCCCTCTATTAATCCGGGCATATCTGCCGCGACAAAAACCTTATCTTGCGAACTAACCACCCCTAAGACAGGGGCCTTGGTGGTAAAATGATACCCGGCGACCTTGGAATGCGCGCCTGATATACTGCAAATTAAGGTTGATTTGCCGGCATTGGGAAAACCTACCACGCCCACCTCGGCGATGAGCCTTAAATCCAGAAGCAGATCTTTTTCTTCTGCCGGCGCGCCAAAAGTGGCCTCTTTATGATGCTGGTTACCCCTGCCGCCCCTGCCGCCGCGGGCAACAACAAGCTCCTCCTGGTCAACGGTTAAATCGCGCAAGATGCAATTGGCGCGTATGTCCCTGACAACCGTCCCCAACGGCACAGAGATAACTATATCTACGGCCCCCCTGCCCTTCCTATTCTTGCCGGAGCCGTGCCCCCCGTGTTTTCCGTAAAAATGCCTCCTGTATTTAAAATCCAACAGGGTACAAAGCTTTTTATCTGCCCTGACGATTATATCGGCGCCCTTGCCCCCGTCTCCGCCGTCGGCAATGCCCTTGCGGGTATATTTATCGCGGTAAAAACAGCTGCAGCCTTTCCCGCCTTCTCCGGATTTTACATAAATCTTGGCCTGGTCTATAAACATAACTAACCAATCTCTATGTCCTTGATTTTAAGCCGGGTCAACTGCTGACGGTGCCCTTTCTTCCAATGCGAAGCCTTGCGGCGGCGGTACTTGTAAGAAACAAGCTTCTTGGCCTTTATCTGCTCTAGAACCGTCGCCTGAACCACCGCGCCCTTAAGGTATGGCTGGCCCAGTTCGGCCTTTTTATCTTTAGATACAAGAAGCACCTTATTCAACGCTATCTCTTTTCCCGGCAAGGCATCCTGCTTCTCTACCTCAATAATATCGCCCTTTTTTACGCTATACTGTTTTGCTCCAACTTCAACTATTGCATACATTTGTAAGCCTCCTTAATGACAATCCCATTAATTTAACAGAACAATAATAATACCACACAAACCCCCTCTGGTCAAGGAGAAATGGTCAGAATTATTTTTGTTAAAAATAATTCTGACCATTTCTCGACCCCATTTTTCCTTAAGATATTTTTACTTCTTCTATGTGGACGGCGGGGTCAGAAACGAGGCTGATATGCGTTCTAAATCTTCTTTCAATTGCCCGCAGGTCCTCTTTTTCCTTCAGAACCTCTTCAGTCACGGCGGGGGCAAGGGTCAAGCTCACCTGCCTCTGGGATTTAGTTTTTAAGAACCTTTTTAACTCCTTTAGCGCATAAATGGCGATGGTCACCGCTGAACGCACCCTCCCTTTTCCGTGGCAGTAAGGGCAGGGCTGGTAAGAAAGCATCTGCACCGTTTTGTGAATACGCTCCCTGGTCATCTCCACCAAGCCGAATTTAGAAATCCCCATAAGGTCAAATTTCGCCTTATCCTTATTTAAGGCCTCCTTCAGGATATCCAAAACCTGCCGGCGGTGAAACTCCTTTTCCATATCAATAAAATCTATGACAATTATCCCGCCAAGATCGCGCAGGGCTAACTGCCGGCCGACTTCCTTTGCCGCCTCGCAATTTACTTTAAAGGCCGCCTCTGCCTGGCCTATTTTTTTCTTAAAGCCTCCGCTGTTTACATCAATGACTACCAGCCCTTCGGTCGGCTCAATCACCAGGTATGCCTTTGACTTCATATAAACCCTGCTTTCAAAAATCTTATTAATCTGGCGTTCCACGTCCTTACCTTCAAAGAGGTTATCCCCCTTATACAACTCCACCCTTCTGGTCAGGTAATTCATAAAGGCATTCATAAAATGCTTTATCCTGTAATATTCGCTCTTAGAATCAACGATAAGCTTGGAGACATCGTCGGTAAAAGAGTCCCTTATCGCCCGGAAGGTAAGGTCGTATTCCTCATAGATAATCTCCGGGGCCTTCTTCTGGGGGATGGAGCGCTCCAGCCTCCTCCATAACTTTAAGAGAAACTGGGCATCCCTTTCTAACTCCCGCTTGGATTTTCCGCTGGCTACGGTGCGCACGATAAAGCCCACGTCCTTTGGAAGTTTTAATTCCTTAAATATGCCTCTTAAGCGCCTCCGCTCCGTATCATCTTCTATGCGGCGGGAGATGCCTACCTGATCATCCTCGGGCATAAGTACCAAATACCTGCCGGCAAGGCCGATATGCGTTGAAAGACGCGGCCCCTTTGTCCCGAAGCCCTCCTTGACTACCTGCACCAGGACCTCCTGGTCCTTTTTTATCTCCTGCTTTGCCACTTTATGCGCTGTATCCGGGGAATCAAAGGCAAATTCAATTTCGGACAAATAGAGAAATCCTTTTTTGGGCAGGCCGATATCCACGAATGCCGCGCCTATTGACGGCAATACCGCTTCAATCTTGCCCTTATAGATGTTGCCGACTATGGTTCTGTCCTGCGGCCGCTCAATGTAAAATTCATCCATCACCCCGTCGGTGACTACGGCAACGCGTTTCTCCTGCGGCTCTACATTAATTAAAATTTCTTTTGACATCGCTGATAGTTATCCCTTCTGGTAATTGTTTTTGCAGCTTCTCTTTAAATTCCTGCGGCATGATAAACTCTTTTAAAACAACTGCCGCCTCCTCATTATCGCTCTCAATACCAAGCTTCAACGCCCTTTTAATGCTGAACTTCACATGGGGGCTGAAACCCTCGCTCATCTTAAGCGGCAGGCCCGCCCGGCGCATCGCCCGGGTAAACAGGCGCATCAGGTCAAGATGCGAAATAAATTTCATCTTTGCCTTTTTGCTGAATTTAAAACTGATCCTCTGCATGCAAAAATTACTCCCCTGCATTAATAATGGCCTCTTCTTGAGTCCTGTCCCTGCCTAACCTTGTCTCTATCTCTTTTAATTCTTGCAGAGTCAAAGACCCCTCCTTAACAATATGGGCGGTAATAAAAATAATTAAATCTATTTTTTCCGTATCCACGGTATCCCTGCCAAAAATCTTGCCCAGATAAGGCAGGTCCTTTAGGAAGGGGATGCCGGAGACGCTTTTATTTTTTACATCCTTAAGCAGCCCCCCGATTACGACGGTCTCGCCGTCATTCATTAAAATACGCGTCTCTGCCTCCCGGATTTCCAGGATGGGATACTGTACGGCAGTCCCCAGCGTATTGGTATAAGAGGTTACCGCCGGATGTACTACCATATTGATGGAGTCGTTGGCGCCTATCTGCGGGATGACGTTAAGCTGTATGCCTATATCCTGATAATAATCCAGGGTCAGGTTTACTACCGGGCTGCCGGTAGTGGCAACCGTATCTTGCTTAAGAATAGGATACCTTGTTCCCACCAGAATAGTCGCCTCCTGATTATTAAGGGCTAAAATTCTGGGCGCTGAGAGGGTATTAACGCCCACCTCCTCCTCAAGGGCATGTATCAGCGCTTCAAACCGTATGCCGCTTAATTTCTGGAATAACAATGACATCCCCAGGTTATAGGGATAGACCCCGGAGATAGCGGTTGCCTTGGGGCTAAAGATTGACGGCTTTACCTGAGAGCCCAGGATATTGCCGCCTGCTTTTTCCAACGGGTCTCCGGCCAAATTTTTAGTCATTGTCTGGGCGGAGATGGTTGTTGATGTGGCGCCGTCAATCCCGGTGCCCCAGTCAAAACCGATATCCCGCAATTTGTCTTTAGAGACCTCGATGATCTTGGTCTCAATTAAAACCTGCCGCGGCTGCACATCTATCTGGGTAATCACTTTTCTTATCCTCTCTAACGCAGGGAAGATATCGCTGATAATCAGGACCTTGGAGCGGGCTAATTTTTCCTTTTCCTCTTTCCTCCTTTTGCCAAGTTCCTTGCCGCCGAACTCCCAGCCGCTCTGGCCGGTCATCTCCAGAATAGTAATCTTGCCGCGGGGCGAAAGCTGGCTCTCAAGCGCCTTTTTTGCATCCTGGGCGTCAATGTATTTCAAGTTAAAGACCTCGGTAACTGTCGGCTGCACCTGCGCCAACTCCACCTCCTGTTTCTTTTGCTCGGTTATTTTTGCGATTGGGGCCACGGTTATAATATTACCCTCTCTCTCAAAGACAAGCCCGTTAGTCCTTAAGATTACATCCAATGCCGTCTGCCAGGGGACATCGGTCAGCCGTACCGTTATATTGCCGCTAACCTCCGGGGCGGCTACAATGTTGACCCCGGCCTTATAAGAGATTATTTTTAAGACGTTGAGGATGTCGGCATCCTTAAAATCCAGGGTAACATTGTCTGAGGCGCTCAAACCTTCTGCCTTGGCGGGCTCCTCCTCGCCTTGAGCAAGCGCGGTAATATTAAAAAACAATGTAAAAATAAAAAACAGGGCAGAAATCTTAAAGCCAAAGTACTTCATTCTGCCTCCTCGTCATGTATCTCTATCTCCAAGGGCTGCCCCCCCTTATCAAAAACAACCTTATTCTCTTCAATCCTTAAAACCTTATATTCCCCGATAATGTCCCCGCTCTTTACAACCATAGAGTTAACTATGGCGTAAGAAGAACCCTGCTTATCGTATATTATACCATTAACCTGCAATTCCTGCAGGGTTTCTTTATTAAAATTCAGGAGCCTGCCGTCACTAGAGACCAAAGGCGCAAAAGGATTCCGCCTGCCCTGGCTATCGTAAACAAAATCCCCCTTAGCCAGAGCGCCTCGGCAGACTACTAATATCCAGCATAATAATATAACAAAACAGGCCCTATTCCTCAACATATGTCTTTAATGTAAGCCCCACCTTTTGTTTAAAATAATCTTTTTGCTGGGGTATAACGGCAAAATCCTCTACGGCTATAAATATCGGGTTATTTTCCAAATCGTTTATAAAATGGCCGAGTTCATGATAGCCGCAGGAAAGCTCCACTGTAATTAAAAGCGGGCTGAAATTCTGGCCCTGGGGGGTTTTAGCCTTTGCCGCTGGCAGGTTTTGGCGCAAGGGCTTCATCTGTATCAGCTCGGCATTGTTATTCTTGGCGGTATTCGCGATCTCCTCCAATAGCGAAGGAACCTGCCCCTCGGAGATGACCTTCTTTGCCTGGGAAAGAAATTCCCGCTGCTTTGCCAAATGCTCCTCTTTTGCCTGCTGCATCTTGCTTAATTGCAGCGAGAGGTTATTCAGGTCGCTCTTTACTTTTTCTATTTTGGGCGCAGTGTTTCTTAAATTCCGAAGCTGCAGCTTCATAACAAAAGAATAATCAAGATAAATAAATACTAACAATGCTATAAACACTACGAGCAGCTTTTTATTATCCAGCCCTTCTATTTTCTTCTTGAACTGCGCAAGCAGGTTATTAGTCATGATTTTAGTGACCTTTGAAAAACTATTTCTTATAAAAAGAAAACTATTTCAATTTGCCGACTAAAACAAAATCTATTATCTCATAGTTACCCATAGCCTTTCGCTCCACGGAACTAAGATCCAGGTCATCCAGCTCTTTAAAAAAATCCCCGTCTTTTTTTAGGTTTTCAATGAACTCTTTGACCTGCTTCATCTGGTCTTTCTGCAGGGAGATTGCCGAACCCTCCAGGTTGAAATTACCGGCCTTAAACGAGAGCGCCCTAAACCAGATGCCCGCGGGCAAATCACGGCTTAGCCTGTCCAGTTTTTGCGCCCATTCAATCCTTTTTTCACCCAAGCCGCGGATAGCCTCAATATCCTCGGACATCAATGCGTATTTTTTATTAAAATCATCCAGTTCTTTTCTCTGGGGGACGGCGGCCTCCCATTTTTTAGTAAGCCCCTGCAGTAAGTTATTTTTGCCGATAACAGCTACTGCCAGATAAATGTGCAAAACGACAAGCAGGGCGATGACTGCCGGTATAGCATAAAGAAAACGGTTTAGATCCGGCATAGCCGCAGGCTTATTTTCCTTTTTCTGAACCCTTAGCTCATCAGGCAATAAGTTTATCTCTATCATGTTCTTGTCTAAAGCACGAATTATCACGAATTTTTATCGAATTGGCACGAATACCTGCCTACCGCAGACAGGAATTCGTGACAATTCGATTTTTATTCGTGTCAATTCGTGTTAAAACTGCCTCAATGCCAGGCCCACGGCCACCGCCAGCTCCGGCGAGCACTCCTTAACCTTTGCGGAATCAACTTTTTCGGATAAGGCAATTGCCTTAAAGGGATCCCAGAAATCGACGGCTATCCCCAAAGATTTTGCCAGCATATCTTTAAAGCCGTAAAGCTTAGAGCCCCCCCCGCTTAAAAAAATCCCTTCCACTGAAGAAGCGTTCTGGCTCTCGTAATAATCAAAAGAGCTGCGTATCTCGCCGGCGAGGTTAGCAAAGACCGACTCCACCGCGGCCTTTATTGTGTCGGCCGGTTCAATTCTGGCGTTAATTTTTAATTTTTCTGCGGAATTAAAATCCAGCGCCATGGCCTCCGCTATCTTTTGGCTAAAATTACCTCCGGCAATATGAATATCGCGGGAAAAATGCGGAATCCCGGCATCCATAATGCTGAGATTGCTTATTTGCGCGCCTATATTTAATAAGGCGGCAACTTTGCATTGGGGGGGCGTTTGACCGGAATAATTGAAATTGAAGGCATTAAGCAGGGCGATGGAATCAATATCCATCAGGTTAACCTTAAGCGAGGCCTCTTGGAGGCCCTTAAGGCGCTTTTCTATTGCCTCCTTCTTGGCCGCCGCCAGTAAAACAAGCATCTTGTTATCGGCAAGGCCCTCCTTTATAATCTGGGCGTCAATATTTACTTCGCTCATCGTAAAAGGGATGTGTTTTTGCGCCTCGAATTTAAGAGCCTGCCTTAATTCATCAGCACTCATCTTTGGGAAAGTAACATACCTGGTTACCGTCGCTACTCCCGAAAGGGAGGCATTTACCCCGCCGGCGGCCTGAAGATGCTCCATCCGCTTCAAAGCCGGCACAATAGCCCCCTCGGTTTCAAGCGGCTGCAGGGCGAAATCAACTAACTCTGCTTTTCCCCCGGCCAGCCTTAAAGTTACCAACTTGAGCGAATGGGCGCCGATATCCAAGCCGACTGATAATTTTTCTTTATGCATAAGTTTTAAGAAATAACCTCCTGCCAGCAGACTATGTTTTTATTCAAAAACTGTACCGGGATTAAGGCGCCGGCTATCTCTTCGGTGTCATAATTTAAGGTTACGTTGCCTGTAAGCACGGTATCTACCGTAGCGCTGCTCTCTGCAAGCACGCTGCCGGATATGGTTACATTTCCGGACATGGTCAATTTTCCGATAACATAAATGATCCCGCTAAACTCCACCGTTCCTGAGAAATGAGCGTCGCCGTTAATTATTAAAACGCCGCTTCCGATTAGTTCTCCGGCGATAGTCAAGGTTTCGCCCGTCGGAACATCTACCCAGGTGATCCCTGATACGGGGGGGCCGAAATTTTCAGCCGTATAAACATTCGTGGCGGCCAGCTTCATCTCAGCCTTGGAGACCCCGAATAAATCCGCAAAGTCAAGGATAGAATTCTCCTTGAAACTGTCGGCAGGGTTTATCTCCACGCTCCCTTTTACCACCAGGTCAGTCGTCGTCTCAATGGCGGATTCAAACTTTGCAGGGTCAACTACGCCCGTCCTGATGATAACCGATAATGTCCTGTCTATGCTCTGATTCTCCTGCAATGCCACAGAGCCGACAGAAGTAATGGTGTAATAGTTGGTTGTACCCGCAACCTGGGTGACTTGCGCCTCATAAGTATAACTGGGGTTGCCGATCTCGCCGCTTGCGCTTGTGGAAGGAAGGTTACTTAAGGCCTCGGCAATGCCGGCCTCGGCCAGCCAAAACGCCCTGCTTGATTCTACGTATCTTCTTGTTAATTTATCCGCGTTTATGCTTTTAAAATAGAATGAAGAGGCAAGAATACTCAATACCATAACAACTAAAAGCCCGAAAATTAAAGCCACGCCCTTTCTATTCATTCCTTATTTTTATCTCCTGGGTTAAGCTAAAATTAAGGACCTGCGAACCTCTTGTCCGGGCCTGTCCGGTTATCAACGCTACTAATCTTGAGCTGGTAAGTAGGACATTCGCGCTTAAGGGAAGAATCTCTCCGGTTGCAAAATCTACGGCATAAAAAGGTGCGACGGCTATATTATTGAACTGCCGTGTCTCCAGCACCTCTCCGGAGCCATCCACGATTGTGCGCGTAATCCTACCCAAAGAAACGTCGTAATTATAATCAACGTAATTACTGCTAAAGACCGGTAAATCAAGCACGGTATCCCATCCCTGAACCTGCCTGAATTTGATGTGGGTTGGCGACGGGGTATTCTCCTCGTCGGCAATTTCATAGCCAAAGGTCTGCCGCACATCCCTGCTGATAAGATCTACCGCCTGCCTTACATTGGCCTGCAAATCAAGTTTAACCAGGCCGACGGAACCGGTCAGGTGCCCGATATTTAAAGTCAGCAATAATGCCGCTAAAATAACGCTTAAGAGGAAAGCGGCAACCAGTATCTCAATCAGGGCAAACCCGCAACTCCTATTTAGCGATGCGCGTGGATAGGCTAAGGGCCTTATTTCTCTGCCTCTCTGTCCAGTTAACATTTACGGTGACTTCAGCAATCTGGGCTCCTATGTCCTTGTTTAAAGTTACGGACTCCCCTGTTAAATTATTAAACTCAGGAGCCGAATAACCCGCTATCTCCGCATAAGGCAGGGCCTTAACCTCTTCCAATACATATTGGGCATCGCCTGCGGCCACAACAAGATTATTATCTGATTCGTTCATAAAGATACAAGAGATAAAAGTAAACAATAATCCGCAGATAGCCACTAAAAGAATGGCGGAGGTAATCATCACTTCCAGCAGGGTTAATCCTTTATCCGGAAACCTCATATTACTCTTTTATTTTGCATTCCTCGGATACCATCAGGCCCCCGGTAGTAACGGTATAGATCAGGCTTCCCGTTAAGCCGCATTTAACCGGGAGAGCGCGGCAGGTATACCCATCGCCTTCAAGCCTGGGGCAGACATATTGATATCCTTTTATGGGAGAAAAATTTAGATAGTCCTTATCAAGATAGGCAGGAACAGCTTGAATTAATTCGCTAAAATTTGCAGGAAAGAAACCGTTATGGTCGCTAGCGTAATTCTGCAGGGCGGTAGAAATCAATTTTAAGCTCGCAGCGGCCCCTGACTCGTTCTGGGCCAAAGTCAGCTTCATTACCTTGTCTATCGCTATCCTTAACAACAACGCCGAGATAGCGATAACAACCATAATAGTTACAAAACTCTTTGCTTTATTATTCATAATGAAAATTGAAGCCCCTCGTAAAATCCATACTCATCTTTTTCAGATATACCTAAATAAGATCCCTCGTCGAGGCTGATGCCTCTCCTCGGGATGAAACCGATAACAAAAAGCTTTTGTAGCGGTTTCAGATTATTATAACTGGAATTTATCCTTTGTGCAAGAAAAAAAGGGGATGGTTCTAAAATAGAACCGTCCCCTTTTTTTCTTTTTCTAAGCTCAAACTAAAAACTTAAGGAGCAGTCGCAGGTAACGCAAGACAAGCCGCGCGATCAGCAATCGCTCCGCCGGCTGCCTGAACCCTGACTACGCCGTCTTCGGTTACGCAGAATGAACGCACCCCCGTAACATTAGCAGTTCCAGGAACCGCGGTGCCACAAAATGTCTCAGCGGCGATATCAGTGGTTGCAAAACTATAACCACTCTTTGTGCCGCCTGCTAAGACCGCATCAATATAAGCGGGCCCTGTTGCCGGCGTACCTAACAACACCAAAGTACCATAAGTAGCATTTGCAGTACGGTAGGTAATTTCCGCCGTGGCAACGGTCTTTAATGCCGCCTGTGCTGCAGATTCATTAGCCTGCAGACGCGCCCTTAATAAATTCGGTATGGCTATCGCTGCCAAAAGGGCGATAATCGCTACGACAATCATTATTTCTACAAGAGTAAAACCTCTTTTTCTCATCTTTACAATCCTCCTTCCCAAGGCAAGATTGACTTTTGCTCTTAATAACCTCTTTTGTTTTGTTTATTTTTATTGATTATAACTTCTTTTACCTTATCAAGAGGCCAATCTTTTGAGCCAGTCACCTTGACTTTCTTATACCACTCTCTCCCCTGTTTGTCAAGCAGAAAATGGAGTCTTATTACGTATTTGGACTGCAATAATAAAGATAATAATCGCCACCCGGCGTATCTGCTAAATGAGGCGACCCGCTGCCGGATGGACACGAACATATTCCGGTATAATAATTCGGGTGCGCACAGTTAGCTTGATTAGGAGGAAGGGTTTGTGTTTGAAGGCATGTCCACTCTAGACATTCGCCGTAGACTTCGTCACAATCCGCATCCCCACAAGCGTCCGCGTCAGGATCGCCTGCATTACTACAGAAACAGTCCTGGACTAGACACGGCGGACCATACTGTGTACAAACTACTTGCTCCACATAAGGCCCATAGAAGGTAAACATCCCTCCAAAGCCGCCACCTGACGACGGTTGCCACTCTATTTTAACACCACCTATTGAAGTCAAAACGTCACCGTCGTCGCCAAAGTTACCAGCACTATCTTTCAATCCACCATGAAACCAAACATTACTAGAAACATCTAAATTCGCCTGTGGCTTCAAGATTCCGATGCCGACGTTGCCCTCTACAACCAAATCTGCCGCATCGCTAATCTCATCTCCCCAAACATAAGAAGGATCGGAGTAAGTATCGCCTATCGCCATCTTCTTTGCGCGCAGTTCATTATAACTGCCGTATGGAGAAGGATAATAAGTGGTAATAGTCAGCGACTCATCCGCGGCAAAACAAATCCCCGCCGCTATTAAAGATAAAATTATTCCGGTAAAAATAATTATTCCGCGCATTGCGCACCTCCTGTATTATTGATATGATTTTAGCATGCGCCATTGTGTAGTCAAGGGAATTCTTTTTAACACGAATAGACACGAATAAGAATCGAATTAACACGAATTCGTGTCAATTCGGCATTTCATTCGTGTGAATTCGTGTCAACAAGCCGATTAGTCAGGTTTTTCCTGCTCTTTAAGCAAACCTTAATGTAATTATCAGTATAGCCCTCCCATAAAAATGGCCCCTTTTTAGAGGGCCCCTCAATTAAAACATCCCGGGCTTTATTCAAAGACTGCTTTATACACTTTAACGCGCAGGCATCTGCGAATGCCTTAAGCACAGCAACCCTTCTTTTGATTACTTGAGGAGGAATTTCATCTTTAAAGCGGGCCGACAGAGTGCCTTCTCTCTTAGAATAAGGGAATATATGCGCTTTAAGGGGCTTAATTTTTGCCAGTAATTTCCTGGTATTGTTAAAGTTTTCTTCTGTTTCGCCCGGAAAACCCACCAACACATCCGTAGTAATGGTAATACCCGGGATGCGGCGCTTTATCTTCTTAATCAGATTCAGGTATTCTGCGCTTGTATATTTACGGTTCATCTTCTTCAGAATAGCGTCGTCTCCGCTTTGCAGGGGGATATGCAAATGCCGGCATAATTTAGCCGAGTTTGCGATTTTTTTGATTAACCCGTCGGTAATATCCTGCGGCTCTATTGAGCTTAATCTTATGCGCAAGAGGCCCGTTATTTTTTCAAGCCCCTTGATAACACCAACAAGGCTCTTTTTAGGTTTTAACTCCCTGCCGTAAAAACCTAAACAAATGCCGGTAAGCACTATTTCTTTATAATCGTTTTGTACTAACCGTTCGGCTTCCTTAATAATATCGCCGAGCGGCTTACTTTTTGACTTGCCCCTTACTAAAGGCACCTTGCAGTAAGAACAAAAATTATCGCAGCCGTCCTGTATTTTTAAAAACGCGCGGCTACGGCCGGCAAAATAAGAGATACCCGCGCTTGATATGTTTTTTTTATCTCTATTTTTAACAATCAGGCAGCCTCTGGCTGTTTTCTTAATTTTATCCCAATCCAACTCCGCCAGGCAGCCGGTAACGATAATTTTTGCGCTGGGGCTCTCTCTTTCTGCCCGGCGCAGCAGGTTAAGGGATTCGGAATCAGCCTTATGAGTAACGGTACAGGTATTAATTACATAGGTATCAGCTCTTTCGCCGCCAAATACCTCCTTAAAGCCGCGCCCCAGGAACCTCTCCCTCATCTGTTGAGTTTCGTATTGATTGACTTTACAGCCGAGGGTATAGAATTTAATGGTATTCATTTTTTTACACGAATAGGCACGAATAAGAATCGAATTAACACGAATTCGTGTCAATTCGGCATTTCATTCGTGTGTATTCGTGTATACATATTTTAATATACTCACCACGGCAATGGCTGCGGTTTCTACCCTTAACACGCGCCTGCCCAAGGTTACCGGCGTAAATCCTGCGTGTATTGCCGCCTCCACTTCGCCTTGAGTAAAATCCCCTTCCGGGCCGACAAGTAAAATTATATTTGAAGGCCGCAAAGCCTTAAGCACCGCTTTTAACTCTTTTCTTTCCCCGATTAAAGCCGGGATTAACTTCAAGCTATAATCGCCGGACATTAACAATACGTCTTTTATCTTTGTTACGGGCTCAATTACCGGCAGCCTGCATCCGCGGCATTGCTCTACCGCATTTAAAGCGACCTTTTCCCACCTTGCAAGGCGCGCCTTCTCCTTGCGGCTGTCTAACCGCACTATCATGCGCTCTGTCTGCAGCGGGATAATCTTCTCAACCCCTAATTGGGTCAATTTATCAATAATATCCTCCATCTTGGATTTCTTAGGGATAGCGCAGGCAACCGTAATCTTAACCTCATCCTTAGCAAAAGCGGATTCTTCCTTAAATTTAATCTTAATAACCATCTCTGCCGCAGACAGGCTCTCTATAAAACCGCGATAAACCCTGCCCTTCTGGTCAAATACCTCAATCTCTTCACCCGGCTTAAGGCGCAGGACATCTTTAATATGGTGAAGTTGGCTTTTATCGCGGATAGTTATTTTATCCGCGCCTATTGATTCTAATGGAGAAAACAGCCGCCGCATTTTAAAATGTCCTCCAAATCAATTGCAGCCCCAAAAATACCAGGATCCCGCCGCAAAAGAAATTAAAAATCCGCCTGTAAGCGCTTTTATCCGCCAGTATCCGCGGTATAGCGCCTGTTAAGGCCGCTAAAACCAATAACGGCGAGATTAACGTCCCCAAACCAAAGAAAAAAGAATAGGTTAGAGCAAGCGCCCAGTTCTTTGAGATTAACCCCAGATAGGAAAATATCGCCAAAAGCGGCGCGCAGGGTGCAAGGCCGATAATCAGGCCGAGGATGATTATGCTTTTTTTGTCATTTTGCAGTAATTTCTTCTGCAATGCCTTGCAAAACCCCGCCTGCTTATCTTTACCTAAAATCAATAAGACTCCGACGGAGATTATAAATGCGCCCCCTAATACGAATACGTACCTGGAAAGAGCCCCCAAAAATTCGCCGGTAAAGATCCTGCCTAAAAAATAAACCGAAACACCCGCAGCCAGATAAACGGATATCCTGGCGCAGGAAAACAAGATATATGACAACAGCCCCTTGGAAACACTCTTTGCTGTCCCGGCTATATAAGTTAATAGCAGCGGCCCGCAGCTGGCCATACACGGCCCGGAGCCGAATGATAGGCCTAAGATAAAAAAACTGATAGTGATAGGCATTGTTGAATATGCTCAGAAGGATATCGGGGCATCCGGTTATCCGGATGTGGATATCAGTACATCAGGATATCAGGAAATTTTCTTACCGGATACCCAGATATCCTGATGCCCACTACCGGATACCCAGATATCCGTATGTCCGCTTTCTCAATACTCTTTCTCCGAGAACACTTCCGCAGTGAAGACATAGATTTCGGTATCCTTATCCTTCCAGGCATCGGCTGCTAAGCCTGCCTTATGCGTGCACAAGTTGGATAAGAACTCCTCTTTTGTCCATCCGGTCTCCTCTGCTACCTGCGGCAGAAAGACCCCGCTCCTGCCCCCCCTTTTAATTACCACCCCATGCCTGCCCAACTCTATTTTTTCAGCGGAATCTACCCTTTCCAAAGGGGAAAGCACGGATATTTCAATCTCGATATCCGGCAATTCCCGCGCCTCAACCGGCGGAAAACGCGGGTCCCCTACTGCCGCCTCCACCGCCATATCCCGTACCGCCAGATACAGCGGCCCCCTGACGATGAGGTTGCCGATACAGCCACGCAACTCTCCATCTTTATGCAGGGTTACAAAAGCCCCCATCTCTCTACGCAATAAGGGGTCGTCCTCCTGAACCTCCAATTTACTGCGGGTTTCCAGGTATGCCTTAATGGAACCACGCGCAATCTCAAGGAGCCTTTTTCTCTGCTCTTTATTTAACATTGCCTGTTCTCCTTTTTCCCTGTCTATGGCGCAAGCGCCGTATCCTACTGTCCAGATGCCCTTTGTTTTTTTGCCGGTAACTTCGCAGGAATTGGTGTGCGCCAAAACAGCTAATTTATCATGCCCTAATTCTTTAGAAACTATAATTGTAGTAACTGCCGGAAAACCCCCGCAAAGCTGCGCCTTGCCCTCTCTTATCGCATAATATAAACCCTCGGCGTCCATATTCTTTAGGTAAGAGAACGTCCGCTCGTCAAAGGCATCGGCCTCCTCGTAATCATAGCCGTGATACATATCAGTAGAGGCAATAACCAAAACATCCTTCCGTTTGCCGATTGCCTCTTTAAGCAGCAGGGATAATTTCCGGCAGAGCGAAAGCGGACAATCCCCCATAACTATCGGGACAATCTTATAGGTATCAGACGGCAGGGCTCTTTGCAAAAAGGGAAGTTGCACCTCCAGCGAATGTTCTTTTTCAAATGCGCGCGGCTGGAAAAATATCTCCTTATCCCTGTCTAATAACTTCCGGGTAAATTCCCGGTCCACCTCCACCTCGCCCAACGGCGTGCGAAAGCGCCCTTCAGGATATACTGAGGCGCCGCTAAAAGCAAACTGATGGCTGGGGGCAATAATTATAACTGTTTTGTAGGGCCTCCCCTTTATAAGTTTATAAGCATAGGCGGCGCTCTGGCCGGAATACCCCAGCCCCGCATGCGGAGAGATTAAGGCAAAAATCTCTCCCTTTATAGGCTTAGGATCCGCTGCCTGTAGAAATCCATCTATCATTTGAGATAATTCTTGAGGGTTATCAGGATAGAAAGTACCTGCAACGTTAGGCTCTTTTACCTCCTGGGCAAAACAGAGAGTTGCTAATAGGCTCACCGTCATTGCGAGCGAGCCGAAAGCGAGCGAAGCAATCTTAGGAAAACGGGATTGCTTCGTCCACTTTCCCTTCGCTTCGCTCAGGGCCAGTGTCCTCGCAATGACGAGGCTGGCGTTACTGCGAGCTCCGACGATACGTCGGGACTCCTCGCAATGACAAATTATTTTGCTAATCCCAAATACCCGCAATTTTCTCTCCGCAAAATTTGCACCTGCCGCCCTCTACATTGTTCTGCGCTAAAAAGTAGCCCCGGCGCTCTATAAGCAGCTTTTTGCATTGGGGACAATAGGTATTCTCGGCTGGATTGCCGGACAGGTTTCCTATATAGACGTATTTTAAGCCGCAATCCAGGGCAATCTGCCTTGCCTGTTGCAGCGTCTCCACCGGGGTGGGAGTAAGGCTAATCATTTTATACAACGGGAAGGCGCGCGAGAAATGCAACGGCGTATCCGCCCCCAAATTATCTTTTATCCAAACACACATCCTTTTAATCGTATCCGGGTCATCATTGTAGCCGAACAGGACTAGATTGGTAATCTCCAAAAATACCCCTTCTTCTTTCAAAACCTTCAATGCCTTTAATACCGGCTCAAGCGTAGCCTCGGACATCTTAGGGTAAAAATCTTCGCTAAAACCCTTTAAATCAATGTCAGCGGCATCTAAATACTTTGCCAACTGCCGCAAGGGCTCTTCATTTATGTAGCCGGCCGAATGCATAATATTTTTTATGCCCGCTTCTCTGGCAATCCGGGCTATATCAAGCATATATTCATAAAATACAGTCGGCTCCGAATAAGTGTAGGCAATGGTCGGGGAACCTGACTCCTTAACCCTTTTTACCAACTCCTGCGGCTCAAGATACGTATATTGCAGGTCCTCAGGCGCGCTCTGTGAGATCTCCCAGTTCTGGCAGAACTTGCACCTTAAGTTGCATCCGGCAGTGGCGATAGAAAATGCGGTTGTGCCCGGGAGAAAATGAAAAAGGGGCTTCTTTTCAATAGGGTCTATGTGCAGGGATACCGGCTTGGCATAAACTAAGCTATAAAGTGTCCCGCCGCGGTTCTGGCGCGCCCGGCAGAAGCCGCGCGCCCCCTCAGGCAAAACGCAGCGGCGCGGGCATAATTGGCACTGCACAGCCCTATTATCTAATTTATCGTAAAAGATGGCCTCTTTAAGGTTATTTTGGGCGGTCAGAAGAGGCAGGAAACAGGCAAAAATCACGGCGCTGAGAACAATTATGCTCAAGGATAATCTTCTCATTATTATTGTCGGAAAAATTTTGATGTATATTATACTATAATAATACCCAGCATATGCAACATACTATGTCATAATTTTAGTTTCTAAAATTAGGCTTGACAAATGCATTTCTATGGTATATATTTTTATTGGTGAGTAAGTCCTCATTCGTGGGGTACCGGAATGGCGCCTCGTAAATAGCGGATGAGGCTTTACCATTTTTAGGGGAACAAAGGATTTTCCTCAACAATCTTCTTCGTTATTATCTCGTAATAAGACTCGTCTCTATATTCGTATTTCCTGAAAATCGCCCAGCTGATAAAATCCACTGCCTGTAATGCCTTATCCTCAAAAGGTGTTTTAATTTCAATATGTAAATTAACCTTGTGGGTATTTAGCGCTTTGTTTTTCAGATAGCTCTTAAAATTCTCGTTTAAGAATACGTTTGTTTCCCTTTTGGAAGCCACCAGAATGACCTCTTGGTCAATTGGAATCAGTTTTTTGGTAAAGATCCTATCCAACAAAATATTGGTAACGTAGTTATATAGAACAGCTTTTTCTTCATGTAATTTGGTATAAACCTTCTTCTTGTTCAGGCATATCGCCAAAACAAAGCAATCCTTACTTGCAATGCATTTCAAAAGCCGCTGGCGGGTGATAGGATTTTCTGTGTAAGCGTGTAATATTTTACCCTGTTTTTTATACTTCTTTCTAAGGGTAGCATACGTCTTTTTCACGCACTTATCAATCGGCCTTTTGTTTTCGCAGAAAAGAAAAGTAATAAGAAAATAGTTAGTCGTGCCTTTCTTGCTGAAATCAAAACCCAAGTCCCCTGATTCATCTAGGAAAATATAAGCCATATAAATAGATTTCCTTGTCGGAAAAATCTTTCGGAAAAAACTGGTGGTACGATTGAACCTGAATTTTATCCTTATTTCTTGATCCCCAACTTCTTCACCCGCCGGTCATCGGTGAGTAATTTCATCTGCTGAATGGCAATCCTATTCAGCTTTAATAATCTTTCTTCCTGCTGAAGGCGTTCACTAATAAATAAGCCGTTCAAATTCTCAAGATTTGAAAGACATACCAGTGGCATTGGTTTTCTCAACCCACTCTTTAACGCTTATTTTATAGTTATTCAAGCCGGCCTGACTTTTAATTATGGCGAATTCGCCATAATTAAAATCCGGATTATAGACACGTTCCCAGATACCCAGAAATTCAACGGTATTTCTGTTTCTAAGCCAATCGGAAATAAAAAAATCACCGTCTTTGGCCTTTAACATATCCGTCAATGAAATATAGTCTTGATCGTTTTTCTTATAATAAGTTATTTCGGTTCCCAAAACTTTAAATTTTTCCATAAAAAACTCCTTTATTCAATTTATTTTCGGATGCAGCCATAAATCTAATCACTCTTGGTGGAGCTGGGGGGAGTTGAACCCCCGGCCCCCTCGTTGCGAACGAGGTGCTCTCCCAACTGAGCTACAGCCCCATAAATTTTGCGAAGCAAAATTTAATCCCGAGCCGCTATCATAAGACTGTTGGCGGCGAGGGAAAAAATCATATATATTATACCACCAAAGATTTTATAGGCAAATAAAAAGGGAAAAGGGTAAGAAAATAACTTGGGAGGCAAGGCAGGTTAATTCAGGGAAACCGAAAGCATAGTTACTCGGGTGCTCATCGTAACGCAGGGATTGGTATAATAAGCGGGGTCCTCAGCAGGCAGCCAGCAGGAAACGATCTCTAAATACACCCAATTCCGTGTGGGATCCTGAAGCATTCTGCAAGACTTAATTTTCGTGGCAATTGTTTCCGATTTTTTAGCAAGCCCCGGTGGGCCTGAGTAATCGTCATAATAGGCAACCTCATAATTTGCCGTGCGGTATTGGTAAGCAACAATTTTATCGGTAGCGCCGTCGCCGTCTGAATCCATATTGATGGCCATCAGCGGCCCGCCTGCGGCAGCATTATTAATTTGGACAGGAAAGTCCGAAGCGGTCCCTGCTGCCATCTGTATATTCTTGGACATATGCTCAATAAGGGTAGAAACCTCGTTTTGCAGCTTTATCTGCCTTTCGGAGTTTAAAAGCTGCCGGCGGCTGAATAAATCTATGCTGGAGAAACCCATAACTACCGCGAAAAGCAAAATCAGCGCAATTAATAACTCGACAAGAGTCAGGGAGTTATTTAAACGCAGTCTCATTATTATTCGATCCAGTTTAAAGTAAACGTTACTTTGCGCATCGGGCTGGTTGAAACAAAACCGGGCGGGACCTCCACTTTATATGCCGAGGTATATTCCCTATAGGGGTAAGGGTCTTCGGACAAGATAACGGTCTCTCCGGAAACCGGAGAAGCTGTTTTACCCAATATATTGCTATAGTCGTTAGCGCTGCTATCCCACTGATCCTGCCTTACCGCATCGGAGAAAGGGCTCAAGTAATATTTCCCCAGCTCGCCCCCGCTCATTCTCAACTGGCTGTGCAGAACTAATCTTTTCGTAGAAATAAAAATGCCCGCCAGGCCTGTTATGGTAATGGCAAGGATAACGACCGCGACAATAATTTCCAGCAAACTAAGCCCCGTTAGAGAATGCAGTTTTCTAATTAACAATCTACGCATAATTTAAAAAGAGATTGCTTCGCCCCTCACTTCGTTCGGGGCTCGCAATGACGAGGGAATTATGCACACTGCTCAATTATGTTTCTGACCGGTATTATGGACACCCATGGCCTGCAGGCTCGGTATCGTCCGTGGACATTGTGTAATAACAATCTGAATAAGAACCTGACTGCCTGTCTGCGCGCGCAGTTGCCGGCGATATACCACCAACAGGAACAAAAGGATAAGATGTTGAAACAGAATAAGCCCAGTTATCATCCTTAAGGTCCAATTTAAGCTCATTATTACACTCCGATGCATCGTCGCAGTCAATATAACTGCCCTGCTCCATCCTATAGATTTTTTCCGCCGCGGCAATAAGCTTCAGGTTAGCTTGCGCCTCCTTGCCCAGGGCATGCTCCTTTGCCTTGCCATAATTCGGTATGGCTATGCCGGCAAGAATAACGACAATAACTATAACAACCAGTAATTCAATTAAGGTAAACCCCGTTAGAGAATACGGTTTTCTAATAACTTTCTCTAACGGGGTAAAGGCGGTTGTTTTTTTTAACTTTTTAAACTTTCTCATTTTAGGAACATCCCGGGTTGCATGTGCTTCTATTGGCACAAGTTGCCCTTTCGCCGCTTTTTAAACACATTCCATAGCTGTTGTTTCCAGTCCTCCTGGCTGCCTGGGCATATCCCCTATTGACGTTCGCCGAAGGGATGCTGTAAGTAAAGTTGTCGCTAACAGGCACGGCGGTAAACCTGTCCAGATTCGTCAAAGTAGCGGTATATGCATCGTTCTCAATATAATAGGCTTTTTCCGCATGGACTATCTCGGATAAAACAGAGTAGGCTTCTGCGGCGCGGCCCTTTTCTACAACCCCTCTATACTGGACCATACCTACTGAAGCCAGGAGCCCGATGATAATCACCACTATCAGCAGCTCCACTAAGGTTACCGCCCTTCTGCTCATAAGCATAAAACCTCTTATCTTAAAACTCATTAGCGACTATTATTTAGGAAGTATTAATGTTACCCTAACAACTACTAGATACCTCCCTATTATAGCCTCCTTGTGTAGTATTCGATTATCTAATAAGAAGTAACTGCGCCAGTAGTCCATGCTATACGCCAATTATATACACCGGAAGCAGCCCCTACCCTTGCGGCCTGTCCACGGGTTGCAATACAGGTATAGGTAAAACCTGATGATACAGGCGGTGGATTAAAACTTACATCTGTAACTGAATCCGAATCTAAATCAATTGCAGCTAGGGCCGCAATGTTTGCAGGATAAACACCGTTTAAACTATAATACGCCATCGCCGCTTTCCTCATCTCACCCAAGGTTGTTTTTGCCTGTGCGTTCTTGGCATTTCCTACTGCCCTGCCATACTGTACTATACCGATTGCTGCCAAAAGGCCGATGATGATTATTACGATTAATAACTCCAGCAACGTAAAACCTTTTTTCATTTCTTCCTCCTTTAATTAAGCACATAACTTACCCCGCCAAGTTTTATGGCGGATGAGTAAGTTATCTGTGCGGTTAAACTATCCTCATCTATTTAAAATGAAACTATTGTGTTAGATAATAATATACAACTGCTCATTTGTCAACAAAAATATTATCCGCCGATCTGGGCAATCTGGAATATCGGCAAAAACATTCCGATAATCATTATACCGATAATTACCCCCATAAATAAAAGCATAATCGGTTCAAACATAGCGGTAAACCTGGTCAGGAAGGTCTCCACATACTCCTGATAAAACGCGTTGATTTTCTTAAACATATCCGGCAGTTCCCCGATTTCTTCGCCGATTCTTACCATCTGCACCACCATCGGCTCAAAGAAACCGCTTTTTTCAAGCGGCTCACTCAACGGCTTGCCGTCGCGCACCGCCTCTTTGATCCCGCGGACAATATCGGATAATACCAAATTAGCTACGCTGTGTTCGGTTATCTGCAAAGAGTAAAGTATGGGCACGCCGCTCTCAATCATTGTGGACATCCCCGAAGAAAACCTTTCTACTACAATAGCCCGGTAAAAATCCCCTAACATCGGCAGCTTAAATACGATCTCTTCAAATTTCCTCCTGCCGGCCATAGTCTTAAGATACCGCTTTAAAAGCCAGGAGATAACAGCGGCCAGGATTATAATTATGAGTATATTCTTCTTTAAAAAACTGCTTCCTATAATCAAAATACGCGTCAGAAGCGGCAAGGTAAGATCGAATCCTTTGAATAATTCCGCAAAGGTAGGGATTATTTTAAAGGTTAGAAAAAACAAGGCGCCCGTGCCCGCAAACATAAGTATTGCCGGGTACATAATTGCGGATATAATCTTTCTTTTAAAGGCCGCGTTGCGCTCAAGATAAGTGGCCAGGCGAGCCAATACTATTGCCAGGTTTCCCGAGGCCTCCCCGCTCTCTATAAGATTAATCCAAAGGTCGGAAAATATAGTCGGGTGCTTTGTGATTGCGGCATGAAAGCTAAGGCCTGCCTCCATATTCTTTTGCAGGTCCTTTATTACATTGTACAGCCTGCGGCTGGCTACCTGCTCGCTGATAATCTCCAAACTCTTAAGTATTGTAACCCCGGCCCCCAAAAGCGTGGCTAACTGCCGGCATAAAATAACCAAGTCGTCAGTGGCAATACGGTAGTGTTTCCATTTACGCTTTTCTCTGGCTGCGCCAGCAGATGCTACAGGGCTTATCCGCCCCTTATGCTCAGGGAATATGCTGACCACAAGCAGCTCTTTTTTCTGTAACCGCTCAACAGCATCTTCCTGGTCAACGGCCTCAATAACGCCGGTATCCTTTTTGCCGGCTTTATCCCTGCTTATATAAAAAAACTTTGCCACTTTTATTCCCCTCCCACTGTAACGGCTAAGGCCTCTTCCAGCGAAGTCAACCCCGCCTCTACCTTCTTCATCGCCGACTCGTATAGCGTCATCATACCGTTGGCCTTGGCTGCCCCTCTTATTTTTTGAAATGAAGCCTTCTGATTAATCAAATCCTGTATCTCTTCATTAATAACCATAACTTCGGCAGCGCAACTCCTGCCCCGATAGCCTACATTGTTACACTTAACGCATCCCTTGGCCCGGTATATCAACTCTGCTTTAATGTTTACGCCCTTTAACTGCTCCGGGGTCGGCTCATATGCCTCTTTGCAATCCGGGCAGAGCTTCCTTACCAGGCGCTGTGCCACGATAACCAATATTGACGGGGCAAGCATATAAGATTCAATACCGATATCCATCAGCCGGGTTATTGCCGAGGGGGCATCGTTGGTATGCAAGGTGCTTAAAACAAGATGGCCGGTTAAGGCAGAACGGATACAAATCTGCGCGGTTTCAAGGTCCCTTACCTCTCCCACCAGCATAACATCCGGGTCCTGCCTTAAAAAACTACGTAAGGCCGCGGCAAAGGTAAGCCCGATCTCCGGCTTAACCTGGACCTGATTAATCCCCTCTAATTTATATTCTACCGGGTCCTCAATGGTCAAAATATTCTTGGAAACATCCTTTACCTCGCTTAATATCGCGTATAAAGTCGTGGTTTTACCGCTGCCGGTCGGGCCGGTTAAAAATATCAGTCCAAAGGGCGCGATTATGCCTTTACGTATCTGTTCAAGCTGCCTGGCGTCAAAACCCATGAGATTAAGGTCTAAAACTACCTGGCTCCTATCCAAGAGCCTCATTACTATCTTTTCTCCATAAATAGTGGGGATGGTAGAGACTCTGATATCTATGGGCCGTTCGTCTATTTTTACCAGAAATGCCCCGTCTTGAGGCAGGCGTTTCTCGGCAATATCCATCCTTGACAATATTTTTATACGGGAGATTATTGAAATATGCAGGTGCCTTGCCGGAGGGGGGATCTCATAAAGCTTGCCGTCAATACGATACCTAAGGGAAATCTTATCCTTAAAGGGTTCAATATGGATGTCTGAAGCCCGCTCATCAATTGCCTGCCGGATTATCAAGTCCACTAACTTTACTACCGGCGCCTCTTCCGCGCGGGCGATTAATTTATCTAAACTTAACTCCTGGTCGGCGGATACCCCCCCTTCAATGCCGCCATCAAAGGGTGTTAAGGCATAACTGGCTTCTACCGCCTCATTAAGCATCGCGGACTTGCCGTAAAACTCCATTATTGCTTTTGTAATATCGGATTTTGTGGCAATAACCGGGTTAATCTCACAGCCGGTTATTTTTTTCAAATTGTCTATGAGTAAAAGGTCTAAGGGGTCGGCCATTGCCACGGTCAACGACCTTAAGGTGCGTGAAACGGGGATAACCGCATTCTTCAGCGCGAATTCCTGCGGGACAAGGCGCTTTAACCCCTGGTCAGGGGCTGGTTTTAACCTTACGGTTCCTGAAGAAAAATATGGGATGCTTAACTGCTTATCAAGAGCGACTACTATCTGTTCCTCTTTAATCATGCCGAGCTTTACCAGTATTTCGCCTAAACGGCCCCCCTCCCGCCTTTGAATACTGACGGCTTCTTCTAATTGTTTAGCGGTAATCAGGCCATCTTTAAGCAGAATTTCGCCTAATTTTAAATATCCCTCTTTGCTGTCGGGCATTATTTTTTATTTTCAAAACGCTTCAGGCTGGAGTTTATCAAAGAGTCCCGGTTGCCGCCTAAGGCTGCCGCCTGCTCTCTTTCCGGCAACGCAGCTCCTCCGACAGACAAGCCTGCCTGCGCAAGCTTCATACCTGCCTCCTTGACAATATAAGGGGTAATAAAAACTAATAACTCCCGTTCCGAATCCTTATCTTTATACTTATGCCGGAAGAAGTTGCCCAAAAGGGGGATATCCCCCAGTAAGGGAATTTTATTTATGGTTTCGGATATTTCCCTGCGGATTAATCCTCCCAGAATAACCGTTTCACCGTCTTTGATACGCACAACCTGCTTAGTGGTGCGTTCCGCGGGGTCTTTATAGGTAGGCAGGGCCGTTCCGCCGGTTGAGGTGCCGCCGGCAAAGGTGGAACTGGTAACGGCATTTTTTACGCTGGGAAAAAGAAACATTGTGATTTCGCCTGATTCTCCGTTAACCTGCGGAGTTACCCTTAAAGAAACACCGGTCATTGACCTTTCCGCCTCTGTGGTAGAGGTGGTAACAGCCGCGGTTCCGCCGCCGGCAACCGACTGCACCGTGCCTATGGATTCATTAGTCGTAATGTTAATCTCTGCTGTCTGGTTAGACAAAGTCATAAGGCGCGGCCTGGCCAATATTTTGGTATCGGTCTGGGTCCGTAGAAAATCAAAAACCCATCTTAAATTGCCGGGAAAATTTATTTCACCGGCATTATATTTGGAGCTATCGCCGCCGACTGTGTAATCACTGGTAACTTTACTAACAGCATCCCCGAACTTCGATATCCCGCTTATGGGGAAGCCGGTCATCCTTGCCGCGCTGACAATGGTCATCGCGAAAGATCCCGCATTTGCCCAATTCAACCCCAATTTATCAACCGTATTTTTATCTACATCAAGCATCTCAACCTCAAGCATCACCTGCGGCTGGGGGATATCAAGCGAGGCAATAACTTCAGCAATGACCTCCATCCGGTTGGGGGTATCGGTAACAATGAGGCTGTTTGTGCGCGGGTCTTCAATTACATTCCCAATCTCTGAAAGCAGCTTTCTTATTACCTTAGTAATGCCGCTTTCTTCTTCCTCGCTGCTTCCACTATCGCTTGATGAAGTAGACGATGTAGTAGTTTCTGCGGCGGCAGCCAAATAATCGGTTACATCTTTCTCTAACGGCGATGATGAAACCGTGGCATGCTTAAGATAAAAAACGCGGGTTAACGTCTCTATCGTGGTTTTTCCCCAGTCCTTTACGATAAAAATATTAGAGTCCTTATCCAGGTCATAGGAAAGGTTATTGGCTTTAAATATTTTGGCCATCGCCTCTCCAAGGGGAACTTTATCCATGTATAAGGTTATACTCCTGTCCTGCACGGCTTCGGAGGCGATAAAATTCAATCCGGACTGGATTGAAAATACCTTTAATATGTCCTTAAGGCTTGAATCTTTAAGATCCATAGAGATGGTTGCCTCGGGATCATACAAAACTGACTCTATGCTTTCTGTATAAGCATTCAAATGCGGCAGGAAAAGCGAAGAAAAGAACACAAAAACAGATATGCTTACGAAAAAACCTACTATATTATTATTCTTCATTTATTGCCTCCTTATTTTTCTATTTCTTGTTTTTAATCCCGCTTAAGCGGGCGCGCTCCGCCCGATGCGGGCGAAGAAAGATTATAAGTACGGTTACGCAGGAATAAGGAAACCCCTGCCTTGGTTATGTTGATGATACGCGCCTCCCCGATTGTATCGCCGACTTTTACGACACTATTGTTAATGATCGCCTGGGGAAACCTTCCTCCTAAAATTATACCCTGAAGCTGCAGGGTACTTATAAATTGCGCGGCACTTTTTTCTAACTCATCAGAAGGCCGCTCCCAGCCGCTAACTTCTCCTTTTGTCCCTAAGGAAGGTTTCTGAAAAGGATCCTGGAGGTCTTCTGCCCGGTACTCAACCGCGGGCCTTAGGATATCCGGATCCGGGGCAGCGCTAAAACCCTCTTCTTCGGGCGTGCCGGTTAGCTCCTGGTAACGTTCGGCTTTTGTGGCGGCAGAAGCAGATCCGCTATTTAAAAAGCAACCCGCCAATATAACCGCTAAATTGACAAATATTACCCGGCTAAACTTATTCTTCATAGTTAGTCTCTATATAAAATGGTTGATAGTTGTATTTGCGCCTGCAATACGCCGGGGCCTCTTTTTGCATCGGCAGGCCCCTGCGGCATAATGGAGAACAACTTTATCATATAGATATCGTCATCATTTTCTAGTTCGCTTATGAATTTAGCAAGAATATGGTAATTTTGCGCCGATACCGTTAAATTAAAAGGAGATAAGGCATAATGGGCGGTTTCTTCAACGGCTTGCGGCGTGAGGGAAACAATATTAACCGACAATCTTTTGGCGATACTGCTTATCTTTCTTAGGCTCTCTGACGCGTCTTTTTTACTTAAGAATTGCTTATAGGAATCCAGCTTCTTTTCCAACTCGCTGATACTCTTTAATGCTGTGTTTTTTTTAATTTCATTTTCTTTTTGCTGCTTTAAGGCGGCTACCTGCTTATCCTGGGCCGTAAAGATCCTGAAAGCGATTAATAATGCGGCTAAAATTACAACTATGCTGAAGAATGACTTTTTGTATTTATTGAATAATTCCTGAGTCCCCATCTCTTCTCTCATTTAACTGCCTTTTGTAGAAATTATAAAATTGGATAGCTCTACGCCCTCAACTTCCGCGCGCCCAACAGAAACAATTTTTAAATCTTTAAAAAACTTTTCGAAATTAGGATTGTTTCTTAAATCGGAAAGGAATTTGTCAATTGCCTCTAGTTCTCTATCACGGTCGCCTAAATAACAAGCGCCCTCTAAAACAAGCTCTCTCTGATTGTCATCCTTGGAGTCATACTGAAAGCCTGTCAGCCAAAGCCCCTCAGGCCTGGCGCGCGGTATAATATCCAGCGCCTCTGCCACATACAACTGCCCTCTTATGGCTTTATCCAAGGTGTTTAATTTATCCTGATAACGCCCCTGAATTTCAACTGATTGCTCATAAGTAGCGGAAGCGGAATCTAATGAAGTTACCCTGGGCCGCATAGTTATAATATCCTTAATCTCTTTTTTAATAGGAAGGCTGCGCCAAATCCCGGCCCCAAAAGTAACTAAGCAGATTAATACTGCCAGCAAAACCGCCTTAGGGTTAATCTTTAAATTCGCAAATACATCCGCAAGGCGTTCATTGACGCTCGCCCCCCCCTCCGGGCTTTGCGACTTTGTCCTTGCGGCTAAAAGATGCAGTCTTAACTTCGTTGCTATATTCAGCAACGAAGAGGAATAAGCCTTAAGTAAATCCGGTTTGAAAGAAAAGGCTCCCCCTAATATTTTATTAAGCCTGCCGGAATCAACGAACTGGACAGGTAAATTCATCTCCTGCATAAAAGCCTGTAATTCATTAGAGTAATCGGGATTGGCAATAAGAACAGCCCTCTGGATATTTTTATCGGAAAATTTACGGTGAAAATAATCCAGGGATACGCGAATTTCAGTCGTAAATTTTTCCAGAGCCATGCCCGCCTCCGGCGCCTTCTCAAGCTTAGCAATAGATTCCGCCGCGCCAAACATGGTAAAATCGCGGCTGAATAAAGGAAAGCCGTCCTTAAGAACCAAAAAGTTAGCCTCGTCTTCCCCCTGCAGGTCGGCGCTGATTACTGCGGTAACATTGCCGTCTTTCAGGCCCGCCAATTTTATAAGTTTCAACAGGCTGAAAGCCGAATATTCAATTTTGCTGATTTCAATGCCTAGCTGCCCTAAAAGAGAGATATACCTTTCCAGGGACTGTTTCTTTATGGCGACAAAAAGAACCTGGTTAATTTTATTGACGCTGTCAAGCTCTATCTGAAAATCAGAGATTATGTCTTCGCCCTTAAACGGAATATACTTTTTCGCTTCAAAACTTACCGCGCTTTTCAATTCGCTGCGCGGCAAGAGCGGAATTTCAAAGGTCCTGATGATTAAATCTTTTCCCGAAAGGCACAAGGATGCCTTTTTTGCTTCAATCTGGTTTTTTCTTAATTCATCCTTAATTAAGGCAACTAACTGTATTAAAGCTATTTCAGCAGGGGCCTTTGCCTCCAATTCATTCGCGGTGATTACCGGCTGGGGGATGCGGACGCTCTTTATTAATTTCTGGCCTTTTGTTTCAACCAGCGTTATCACTTTCGGCCCAAAATATATTCCCAATGAATTCATCCTGTTTTTCTCCGTCAGTTTTGATTCTTAGTGCAACGCCTTCTGGTTTTGAGCCAGTTATCTATTTCCTTGCGGTCAAAACGCCATACCCCGCCTATTTTCATACCGGAAATTCTGCCCTTATGCAGCCAGTTATAAATAGTTTGGCGCTTTAGTTTCAGGTAATCTGCTAATTCATCAATATTGATTAGTTTACTCATCTGTCTTTACTCTTTACTACTGGTTTCTTATAATTCCTATCTGTTGTTGCTGTTAGAATTACTTCTACCATAATGAATTATTTTTGTCAAGAGTTTTTTTATAAAATTTTATTCAAACTTAGTTATTTCTACTTTTCAGGCATAACACTGCTCGACAAACCATGGTATGCAAATTCATAATGAACCTACCTGGATTATAATCTATGCTGATTTGTTTTATGGAATTTTAATAGAATAATAATGGCGCTGTCATTGCGAGGAGCGAGCATGGCGAGCGACGAAGCAATCTAAAGAGATTGCTTCCTGCTTCGGGCTAACGCCCTCGCAGTCGCAATGACGCGAACTTTATCATTGCAAAATAATTATGCTAAATTGGCCCTAAGATTTTGGGGAATGTCTACTAAAGGATAAAATTGTTATTGGTAGGTATAATCCGTTTTAATCTCTAATTTGGCAGTGTTATTAGCTCCGCTTTCCTTGGGGTAAATTGCAACCTGGACATTGTAAGGGATATCGGGATCTAACACCAAGGGATATGTTGCGCTGGTATCTATGCAGTTGTTTATGCACCCAAACCTAGTTGCCCCATTTAGATCAGGAATAATCCATTCGCCAAGCCGTATTTTTTCCAATGCTAAATTCATCCCCGCCAAACTCGCATAATAAGCGCGGATACGGCTTACCTGATGGTGGGTAAGCCTGGATTGATTTAATATAAGCCTTAAAGCAACGTTTGCCAATATTACCACCACTATAATAATAGCAAAAACTAACAATAATGCCACTCCTTTTTTATTTGCCGCTATTTTTTGCATATTAGGCTTGAAAATTAGGTATTTTTTCTTAAGCTTATTCTATAGCCGTTCTCTGCCTGCCCGTCCGGCAGGCGGGCCTGCCTTAAAATAACGTGGCCTTCCCGGGCAAGCCAGCCTAAGCTCATCAATACAATATCCTCAGTCCTATCAATGCCTTTGCCAAGCACTGAAAGGCTTGTTTCGCCATGCTGGTCAAGGAAATGCCAGATTTCCCCGGCAACTATCCCTATTTCAGTTATCATTGTTTACCTCCGTATATTATTTTATTAACAAAAATGGTTATGTCAACTGTTTTTTTAGAGATTGCTGAAATATTGTCATTGCGAGGCACGAAGTGCCGAAGCAATCTATTTTTTGAGATTGCTTCGCTCCCTTCGGTCGCTCGCAATGACGAGAAAATCGAATTTTTCAGCGCTCTCTTTTAATGAGCCCCACTGATTCGTTTTGATTCGCTTTTGCGAATGCAAAACGAATCAAAACGGTGGGGGCGAATTAATCCCGAAGCGTGCGCAGCAGATTTCGCAAGAAATCTGCAAGCGTTTACGCGAGGGATCTCTTGTTATAAGTTCTTTTTATTATAATTGCCGCAGCGCGGACAGACTGATATAACTTCCTCTTTAGTATTAATATAGGTATAGGTGCAAATAGAGCAAAACCAGATAAATTTGGCATCCAGCGTCAAATCCTTGTTTTTATCTTTCCTGCTAAATACCCAAAATAATAAAATTGCATTGATAAAGAGCAAAAGGTAAAGCGCTATTGCCTGGGAAAAATCAATGCTGATCATAAAATATGTGTTCTACCCCGGCTCATAAGATATGCCAAAATTCTCTTTGATAATTTTGGCATATTCGCCGGGGTAAGTTCGGCCAAACGACTTATGTTCACTTCGTTCCATAAGTCGTGGCCTCACTTAAGTCAATCTTAACCGTCTGCCATTTATCCGGGGCAAATCTTGCCTGCTCTATAAAGAGATAGTGGCCGATATAACGGGCGCATAAAAGGTCAACCTCCAGGTTACCGGATGAAATCTTGCGCTTGACGGCTATGGAATTACGCGGCCCTGCGGATTCTATATTAAACATAACCTCAACATGGGCTACCTGCCTGTCTTTAAAATAAAGGCTGAAACCGTAAGGAAGCACGGGGTGGAATAAAAGCATCGGATCTCTTTTTTCTAGCGGCGCCGGCAAAGAAAACAAAACTCCGGGAAGGTCAATCTTCTTTTTTGTATTTAATGCTGTGTTAATCTGGGGTTTTTCCCACCAGTCGCTTAATATCAGGCGGGATCCCGCCTGAGCGGGAAAGTACTGCCCTGACAGGGATATTTTACTTAACCCGGGTTTGGCAAAAACCTTTGTTTGCACTTTCTTAGCAACCGGCTGGATCTTAAGGTTGTTTTCCCGCGCTAACGGCAGGGGTGCGGCAACCTGCTGCCCGCTTAAAACCGCCCCCCAGAAAGATACGCCGGCAAAATCCGCCCTGGGGATCCTGCTGCCAAATGATAAACTAAAAATACCCAATACCGTTATATGCCCTAACAGCGAAATAAAAATAGTCTTATTAAATAACTTTAAAGAAAACATTCTTATTTAATTGAACAGTGCGCATAATTCGCGTACGGTCATTGCGAGGATTCTGAGCGTAGCGAGGACGACGAAGCAATCTCGTTTTAGATTGCTTCGGGCTTACGCCCTCGCAACCTTCGGGATTGCTTCACCCCTCACTTCGTTCGGGGCTCGCAATGACGAAGGAATTATGCACGCCCCTCATTTAAGCTCACTCTTGATTAGTAGCGATATTTATCTGGGTTATGCCCAGCTCCCGGGCAGTATCCCAGATTTCAACCACCCTGCCTAAGGAGGCGCGCTTATCCGCCTTAATTAGAATTGTCTGCTCAGCCCTAGCTGCCTGCTTAAGGAACTTTTTTAATTCCGTTGAGTTAACGACCTTGCCGTTTAAGTAAGTTACATTCTCCCCGGTAATCAGTATTTCTATATTTTGCGCTTTTACAACCTCGCTGGTAACTGCCTTGGGTAATTTTACCTTTATGCCCGGCTGCATCACAAAGCTGGAAGTAAGCATAAAAAATATAAGCAGCTGGAAGACGATATCTATTAATGGGGCAATGTCTATTTGTTTTAACCCGTGTTCCAGCTCCATCCGTCCCTTAAATCTCATATAATACCTCCCTCTATAACCGCTGATTGCGACCCCGAGCGAAGTTCATTCCAGTCATTGCGAGCGACTGCGAGGGCGTTAGCCCGAAGCAGGAACGAAGCAATCTCTCTTTTAGATTGCTTCGGCACTTCGTGCCTCGCAATGACATCAACGGTCACGGTTCATTCTGTCAAAAAATTCACCAGCTCCGTAGATGCCTTCTCCATCTCCAGTATAAAATTATTTACCCGGTTAACCAGGTAATTATAGGCCACAAATGTGGGTATGGCTACGATTAACCCGGCAACCGTAGTCAATAACGCCTCCCAGATACCCCCGGCTAAATCGCCGGGCGAAACCGGGTTCAGGCTTGTTGCTTTTGCCTGGATGGTCTGAAAACACCTGACCATACCGGTAACCGTTCCCAACAGCCCCAATAGCGGCGCTACGTGAGCGATAGTCGCAAGCACAGAGAGGTTCTTCTCTATGCGCGGTATTTCATAAAGCGAACTATCTTCTATCGCCTCTATTATCTGGGGGCGGGGACGGTCATACTTTAAGATACCGGCCTTTAAGATATTGGCAATGGGGCTTTTGGTGCTGTCACAGACCTGCAGGGCTTCTTTGGTATCATGGCGTTTCATTTTATCAAGAATATTTTTTAAAAATTCCTGGGTATCTATACTTATTTTGTGTAAAAGCCAGAATTTCTCCAATGCTATAGCCAGGGCGAATACGGAAGATAATAAAATCGGCCACATTATCGGGCCCCCGGCTAAAAATACCTGCCATAGGTTCATCCTGTAAAGATCCATTACTTCCCCCTCCTATTGATTATGGTTATCCGGATATCCGGTGGAAAAAATTCCTGATATCCCGATACACTGATATCCACATCCGGATAAACAGATACCCTAATATCCACTCGATATTTATTTACCATGTTTATTTATCCACTCCACCCTCTCCTGCGCGTATTTTGCCTCTTCCACATCCATAGAAATAACCTTTTGATAGACATTGAGCGCCTCCTTAAAATCCTCTTTGCCTTCGTAAATTTCGGCTACGCGTAAAAGCGACCTTACCGCAAAAGCCTTATCCTGGGAAGAAGAATACAGATAAGCGGTCTTCAAATACGCCTCTATAGCCTCTTCGGTCTTCCCTTGAGCCTCTATTACTTCGGCAATTTTAATCTGGATAGCCGGCAGGATCCTTGCCGGCACCATATCCAGGCTCCTGCGGTAATACTCCAGCGCCTGAACATAGTCGGCCTCTTTAAAGAAGAACTCCGCCATCTTAGGATAAATTAAACCGCAAAGGTTCGGATACTCCACAACGATTTTTTTATAAATGCCTTTGGCTAAATCGGGATTGCCCTCTTTCAGGTATATATCCGCCATGGCAATGCTGGCCTGGGCAGCCAAGTCTGATTTGCCTGATTCTATGACTTGCTTAAAGTTTTCTATCGCCTTATCGCTGCGGGATTCCTGCGCATAAATAGAGCCTAAGGCATAATAGGCATCTATACGTAAATTACTTTGCGGAAAATCACGTATGAGGTTTGAAAAATACCGGCGCGCCTGCGGCAGGTCGTTATGGCGGTAATAATATTCCCCCAGCCACCAGATCGTCTCGCCGGTCAGCCTGGAATCGGGATACTTTGCGCGCAAAAGCTTGAACCTCTTCATCGCCTCTTTTTCATCGCCGGAGCGGTAAAAACAATCGGCAATCTCATACTCTGCTTTCTGAACCAATTCCTTATCCCGGCTGTAAAGCTTAACTATTTTTTTAAAGGCCTCTATTGCCTGATCAAATTGGCTCAAATTATACAAACTTGTCCCCAGCAAATACAGCGCCTGGGATTTCAAGCTGCTTTCTTTAAATTCATCTTCAAATTTTTCAAAAACTTCCCGGCTCAAATTATAATCCTGCTTCTGGAAATAAGCCAGGCCCAGGGCATATGCGGCATCGTCTAAAATCTTTGACTGGGGGTAGTTTCTTTTAAGGGCCAGAAAGCTCATCGCCGCCCCGTCGTAATTGGAGCCTTTAAGCATGGTAAGGCCGAGTTGATACTGGACATAATCGCTATAAAAACTGTCCGGGTAACCCTTGAGTATCGCATCATATGCCTCCTCTGCCTTCCTGTAATCACCTGCATCCTGATATGCGTCTCCTACCTGGCAGAGGGCGCTTACCCTGATAATTTTGTCGTCGCTTTCCTTGGCCGCGCTTTGGAATGCTTTTATGGCCCCCTTAAACTCCCCCTCCTTTAAATATGCCCAGGCAAGGTTATAATGCAGTTTATCCGATAATTGCGCCGGTATATCCGTATAGTCAAACTCATTTAACGCCTCTTTATATAAATCTACCGCCTCTTTATACCGTCCAAGCTCATATAAGAGGTCGGCCTTGCCCAGATACCCCTGCGCTAAAACCAAAGGTTCTGAAGCGCTAAGTATTAACTCTGAATAAACCTGCTCTGCCTGGTTAGTCCTTTGGGTCTCTTTCATTAATATCGCCCGGCCTAATAATAAAACATCCCTGCCGGGTTTTCCTAATTTTTCAGGGTTGATTTTGGAGAAACTTGCTTCGGCTTTAACGTATTGCTTTAACTTTAAATATGACCAGCCTATGCCCAGGTTGGATAACGCCTCTAACCCGCCCGTCAGGGCGCGGGAATACCCCTGGATTGCTTCATCAAAATTATTCAAGTAATAATCGGCCTCTGCCAGATAAAAATAAAGATAGGCCAGGCGGTTTGGGTCCCGGGCATATAATTTAAGATTGGGGCCGATCTCTTTCTTTAACCCGGCGTAATCTTTTAAATTGTAAAGGCATTCAATTGCCTTAAAGGCGGCATCGGTCTTAGCCGCCTCCTTCGGGAATTTATCCTCCAGCGCCCTGAAATACCCCAGGGCCTCGGCGAACTCTTCTTCTTCAAACATACACCAGCCTAAGGAATAATACGCCGCGGACAGATACGGCGAATCCGCAAACTCCTCAATAATCTCCTTATAGTAGCTTGCCGCCCGAATAAAACTATTCCCTTTAAAATGCACCTCGGCAATCCAGTAGATAGCGGCATCCTTGATTTTTTTTGCGGCAGGCTGGCTGTTTAACTCTTCAAATTTATTGAGGGCGTCTAAGAAGCGATTCTGGTAGAAATAGCACTCACCCGTTAATAACTCCGCCTGCGGCCGGTGAGGGGAATTAGGATAATTTTTTAAAAAACGCTCCAAGAGCTGCAGGCTTACCTCATAAAAGCCGTCCCCGAAAGCCTTCTCAGCGACAAAAAAGGCCTCCTCTTCCTTGCTGTCTTGGGCCAGCAAGGAAGAATTCCAAATGCCAAAATCCAAATGACAAAACATAAATGCAAAAATAAGAAACGAGCACAAAATTACAAGAATCTGTTTTGGATTTTGAAAAATGTAGAAATAACCTCTTTGACTTTCCATTTTATTTCTTTTGAGATCCTTCCTCGCTTCGCTCGTCAGGATGAGCAGTCGCGGGATTAGAAAAACTCCCCGACTGCTCAACTATATCACTACTTTATCCGCTCTTCAATACCTTTCTCAAGAACTGCCCCGTATACGAACGGGGGCATTTTATTACCTCTTGGGGGCTGCCGCAAACCACAACCTCTCCCCCCTTATCCCCCCCCTCCGGCCCTAAATCAATGATATAATCGGCGCATTTTATCACGTCTAAATTATGCTCTATGGCCAGCACCGTGTTGCCCCGGCTTACCAGCCTCTGAAGCACGCTGATTAGCTTGGCTACATCGGCAAAATGCAGGCCCGTTGTAGGCTCGTCTAAAATATAAAAGGTCTTGCCGGTTGCGCGCCTGCTAAGCTGTGAAGCAAGCTTAATCCTCTGCGCCTCTCCTCCGGAGAGGGTAGTTGCAGATTGCCCGAGTTGAATATAACCTAAGCCGACATCATAGAGATAACCGAGGGTATTCTTTATCCCGGGGATATTGGTAAACACCTCCAGCGCCTCCTCCACGGTCATCTCCAGGACCTCGGCAATGGATTTACTCTTATATTTAACCTCAAGCGTTGCCTGGTTAAACCGCAAGCCTTGACAGACATCACATTTTACATAGACATCGGGGAGAAAATGCATTTCAATCTTTTTTATCCCGTCGCCTGTGCAGGCCTCGCAGCGGCCGCCCCGGACATTAAAAGAAAACCTGCCCGGCCGATAACCTCTTGCCCGCGCCTCCGGGAGCCTGCTGAATATCTCCCTGATTGAACTGAATACCCCGGTATAAGTTACGGGGTTTGAACGGGGAGTCCGGCCTATCGGCGACTGGTCAACCTCAATAACCTTATCAATATGCTCTATGCCCTTAATCTTTGTGCAGCGTCCGGGTTTTTCCTTGGAATTATATAACTTTTGCGCCAGGCCCCTGTATAATATCTCGTCAATAAGGGTGGACTTTCCTGAACCCGACAAGCCGCTAACAGCAATAAAAACGCCCAGAGGAAATTTTACATCAATATTTTTAAGATTATGCTCCCGCGCGCCCTGCACCTGCAGAAATTTTCTATTACGCCAAGGCCTGGTTTCAAGAGGGGGTTCTATTTTTAACTGGCGCCTGAGGTATTTTGCGGTAAGAGAGGCAGGGTGTTTCAACAACTCCTGCCTGGCCCCGCAGAAGACCACCTCCCCGCCGTGGCGGCCTGCCCCCGGGCCCAAATCCACTATGTAATCGGAGGCGCGGATAGTGGACTCGTCGTGCTCTACGACAATCAGGGTATTACCTAAGTCCCTTAAGGCCTTGAGCGTAGCCAGTAATTTATCGTTATCACGTTGATGCAGGCCGATGCTGGGCTCATCAAGAACATAGAGAACGCCTACCAGCCCGGAACCCACCTGCGTTGCCAGGCGTATTCTTTGCGCCTCCCCTCCTGAAAGCGTCGCGCTCTTCCTGTCTAAGGTCAGATAATCCAGGCCGACGTCAATACAGAACTTTAACCTTGAAATTATCTCCTTGAGCGCCTGTTGAGCAATAGTTCTCTGCTTTTGGCCTAATTTTAATTCGGTGAAAAAACGGTACCCCTCTTTTACGGACATCTGTGTTACTTCCCGGATATTTATTCCGTTAATCCTGACTGCCAGAATTTCCTTCTTTAGCCTGGCGCCGTTACAGGCTGGACAAGGGAGGCTGGACATAAACCGGGAGATCTCCTCCTTGCGATAATCGCTCTCTGTCTGGCCAAAGAGCCTCTCAAGGTGCGGAATAATCCCCTCAAATGGCTTGCCGCCTACAAATTCATCGCTGCCGTATAAAATTAGCCTCTGCATATCCTTAGTTAGTTTCTTAAACGGCGTATCCAGCCCAAAGTTGAAGCAACGCGATAACTCCCTTATTAACCAGCGGTAATAGAGAATGTAACCCCGGCCTCCTCTTTTCCAGGGGGCAATAGCCCCTTCATTGATGGATTTATTTCTGTCGGGAATAACTAAGTCAGGGTCAAATTCCAGTTTTGTCCCCAGGCCGTTACATTCCGGACAGGCCCCATAGGGGGAATTAAAGGAAAAATTGCGCGGCTCAACCTCGGCATAACTTATACCGCAAGTTAAGCAGGAGTATTGCTCGCTGTAAATGTGGTCGTTAGTAGTTGGTCGTTTGTCGTTGGTTGTAACTATAACAATGCCCTTGCCGACCTTGAGGGCGGTCTCTATGGAGTCGGTCAGCCGTTTTCTTATTTCGGGCTTAATCATGAGCCTGTCAACCACCACTTCGATATTATGGGTTTTATATTTGACGAGTTTTATCTTCTGCCCTAACTCATAAATCTTTCCGTCTACCCGCACGCGCACAAAACCCGATTTTTGTATTTGAGCAAAAATCTCCCGGTATTGCCCCTTCCTGCCGCGTACCAGCGGAGCCAAAACCTGGATTTGGCTCCCCAAAGGCAGCTGCATCAGCCTCTCTATTATCTCCTGGGAGCTCTGCCGCTCTACGGGCCGGCCGCATTGATAACAATAAACCTGGCCGATGCGGGCAAAGAGCAGCCTCAGGTAATCGTATATTTCGGTTTGAGTGGCAACCGTAGAACGCGGGTTCCCCCCTGCCTTTCTCTGCTCGATAGCGATAGCGGGCGATAACCCCTCAATATACTCCACATCCGGCTTCTGCAACTGCTCTAAAAACTGCCGGGCATAACTGGACAAGCTCTCAATAAACCTGCGCTGGCCTTCGGCATAGATAGTGTCAAAGGCAAGGCTGGATTTGCCAGAACCGGAAAGTCCAGTAACCACAATAAGCCTGTTGCGCGGAAGCTTAAGGCTTATATTTTTAAGGTTATGCTCTTTGGCGCCGCGAATAACTATAAACTCACTCTGCATTTTTTATGCCTAATTTGTGCGAAATTTCACCCAGGGTAATCCGGGCGTCAACGTCATCAGGCTTTAACTCCAGTATCCTGCCGCAGATATCTATAGCCTCTGGATATCTGCCCTGAAATACAAGAAATTTACTAAAGTGCCCCAGAGTAAACAGGCCTGCCGGATTCAGGCGCAGGGCCTGTTGAAAATTACGGTAGGCCTCTCCATTATTCCCTTTTACAACATAAACGAGGGCTAAATTAGCATAGGGGATATCATATTCCGGATCGGAGTTAATCGCCTGCGTGAAATACTCGATACCTTTATCAAGTTCACCCCTTCGGGAATAGATACTCCCCAACGTACTATAAACCCGCGAAGTCTTTTTTTCATCACCCCAAGGCAATGCCTCTCTCGCCTCACTCTCAGCCTCAGCAAGCATCCCTCTATGGTAATAAATATTAGCCAGGCCGGCATGAGCAAAGGCGCAATCTTTATCAAAAGAGATTATGTAATGATAATAACTTTCCTCGTTTTTATAATAATTATTGTACCGCACGTTAAGGCTGCTATAGAATAATGCCACAAATATAAAAAATATAAATGCGGTCTTGGGAATAAAAACGCTCAAACGCCGGAAAAAATAAGCGAAAATCAAAATAATGCCCAGCGATGCCATATACGCATAATCGTCAAAGACTATCGGGCCGTAAAGCGCGATTTTTCCGGTAAGGTTCAGCAGCGGAAAGATTGCTAGGGAGAAGAAAAGACAGGCAAAGATAACTACTTTATTCTTTAGCCATAAGAAGCGTATTACCGCCCCATAAAATAATAACGGCCCGATAAAGGCGGCGAAATGGATAATCCTGGTTGCCAGAGGCCCTGCTACAAAACCATAGGGCATCAGTATAATCTGCCGGATGTATTTGTGGCAGTAATAGAAAAAAGGCGGCATACGCCGCAGGAGTTCCGGCAGATTAACTTTTAGCTGCTCTACGGGTACGAACGTCTGGCGCAGCAAAAAATATGCCGCCCCCAGCAAAAAAAACGGGAGCATGCCTATTATTACTTTCTTCTTATCCGCCCCATAGATTAACGCCGACAAAATTATCATTAGGGGAATCAAAAGCCCGCTCTCCCGGCAAAGCACGGCCATAATAAAACACAGGAATGAAAACAGATAGTAATAAAACTTTTCTTTTTTCGCATAATACATCGCCAGGATAATGGATAAAAGAGTAAAGGCAAGCTCTTTATTTTCTATGATGGCAACCGTCTTCGAATGTATGGGGTGGATACAAAATAAAACCCCGGTAAGGAAAGCAAGTAGGCGGTCTTTAAATAAGAGCTTGATAAGCAGAAAAATCAAAAACGCATTAAGGGCCTCAAGGGCGATGCTAATGATATGATATCCCAGCGGGTTTAACCCCCAAAAGTAATAGCCGGTGGCATAAATAAGGTCAGCGACCGGACGGTAATAACCAGACCCGGGCTGGCTCTCACCGCTAAAGATATGCGGAATGAACTTTAAATTATGTAAATAAGGATTATTTACTATTATTGCCTGCTCATCAAAAAGTAATTCGTTGTGAAGTGAGTTAAAATAAACAGTAGAACAAAGAAGTGCAAAGAAGATAAAAATACAGGCATTTGTGTCCTTCCATTTTATCATAGGCTAAATTATAACAAAAAAAGAAGCCCCTGTAAATCTAAAGGATTCTTAGATATTATTACAGGGGCCGCTTTTTTGAGGCTGCGCTTATCTTTTCTTTTTCTTCTTGCCGCCTCTTTTCATCTTGGCGCAGGAAACATCGCCCTTTTTATCAAGGAAATAAAGGTATCCCTCTTTTCTCTTGATGCCGCACTTTGCTACTTTTTTGCGGCCGCCACCCTTAGCTTTGCCTCTGGCCATCTTGGCGCAGGAAACATCGCCTTGCTTATCAATGAAGTAGAGATAGCCTTTCTCCCTTTTGATTCCCAATTTGACTAATTTTTCCGCCATATTCTGATTCACCCCCTCTCTTTCTTAGCGTATAGCGTATAGCGTATAGCGTATAGAAAAAGCAGATAATTTAACTATACGCTAAACGCTACCCGCTAAACGCTGATTTTAATCAAGTTCCGATCCTCACCGGTTCCAGAATCTGCCTTAGGGCCTCCATAGCCGATAATACCGCCAGGAAACTTGTCTTGGGGTTATCCGGGTGCAACAGATTCTCTGTACGCGTAGTAATATTCCCGGAGGCAGATTCTATTTTAATCTCGTGAATGTTTCTTTTTATCGCGGGCGAAGCTATAAGCTTAACCACGGTCCTCTCCCGGCCGATGCCGGCAAGACTTAATACCGCGGCAACATTAATATTCTGAGGAAAATGCCTTACCGCCTCTTTGGCCGAGCCGCAAAAGAGCACCGTCTCTTTCTTAATCTTGACAAGGTTAATTCCACGCGCCTCCAGGTATTTGACGCCCTTAAAAGAGGCAGGGTTTTTACTCGTGGTTAAGGTAACGCTTTTAATCCTGCCTAATTTTGAAGCCTTCAGGGCATCTACGCCGGATATGGCGCCGCTGGGGATATAAACTTTAGCCTTATTCTTTCTTGCCAGCGCCGTTAACTCCTTAAGGCGTCCGGCTATCCCCCCTGTGCTCATAATCATAATATCACGGCCTCCTGCTAAACTGCTGCGGGCAATCTCCCAGGAACTTGCCGCAGTTGCCGCTTCAATTATCAAGCCGGAGCCGGCAATTAACTGCTTAAGGCTGCCAAGCGCTAAACCTTCATTTTTAGAAACTGCCTTTGAAAGTTTCCTGCTCTTGAAGGCATCAATATCGTAAAGCGCGCATAGCCGGGCCTGCCGGGGCAGCTGTTTTACGATGAATTTTGCCAGCGAACTGCCGATGGCGCCGCAGCCGACGATACCGATTTTTAATAGTTTGGACATATATAGGTTAAGGTTGAGGATAAGGTTAAGGATAAGATTGAAGCAAACCTAAACCTTAGCCTGAGCCTTTGTTATAACAATGTTATCAATCAATCGCGTCTTACCCAGCCAAACAGCCAAAGCAATAAGACAATTACTCTTTATTCTTTTAACTGGTTTTAAATCACCCGGATCCACAACGGATACGTAATCTATTCTGGCGGTATTTTTTCTATTAACCAGGCGGCGGATTTCGCTAATAACCCTGCCGGAATCCCTAATCCCCTTTTTAATTAATCTGCGGGCATGCTTTAATGATTGATATAAAATAAGCGCATCCTGCCTTTCTTGCCTGCTCAGATAAACATTCCTTGAACTAAGCGCCAGGCCGTCCTTATCGCGGATAACAGGCATAACTTTTATTTTAACCGGTATATTTAAGTCACAAACTAACCTCTTTATAATTACCGCCTGCTGGACATCCTTCTGCCCAAAATAGGCCGTATCAGGGCCGATGATATTAAAAAGCTTAACCACTACCGTGGCAACCCCCTTAAAATGCCTGGGCCGCGACTTCCCGCAGAGCAGGCCGCTTAATCCTTCCGGCGTAATGTAACTCCTGAAACCTTTAGGATACATTTGGCCTGCCGCAGGGCAAAATACGACATCCACCCCCTCTTTTTTACAAAACAGGGTATCAGCACTTAAATTCCGAGGATATTTTTTAAAATCTTCTGCGGGGGAAAATTGCGCGGGGTTAACAAAGATGCTTACTACCGTAAAATCATTTTCTTTTCGTGCGCGGCGGATTAAACTAAGATGAGCCTGATGCAGCGCCCCCATTGTCGGAACAAAGCCAATACTTTGGCCCCTGGCCTTGGCTCTTCCGGCAACTGCCGACATCTGTTTTATGCCGCGGATTAGTATCATATTATCTCTAACAGGGGTTTTAAGACAAAATCCCTCTCAAAAATCCTCGGATGCGGGATAACAAGGCTCTTTCTCTCTATAATCCTGGCGCCGTATAATAATATATCCAGGTCTATGGTCCTTGGGCCGAAGCGCACGGCCTTTTTCCTGCCCATCTTTTTTTCTATGGTTTTAAGGCTACTAAGAAGCAATGAAGGAGAAAGTTCTGTGCGCACTTTTAAGGCGGCGTTTAGAAATTGCGGCTGCCTGCGCGGGCCGCCGCTGGGCTTACTCTGGATTATTCTGGAAATTTTAAGCACCTTTGTGCCTTTCAGGGAATTAATTCTTCTTATCGCCTCTTTTATGTTCCTGTGCCTGTCGCCAAGATTAGAGCCGACGCCTAAATAACAGATAACCATCAGGCTATCTTTTTCAGGCGGGCTATCGCCTCTTTTATTCTTTCTTTCGGCACGGTAAGCGCCATCCTTAAATAACCTTCCCCGTATTTGCCGAATCCCACTCCGGGTGTCACCACAATATCCGCCTTTTTCAATAAAAAAGAGGCAAAACTGATAGAATCTGTTTTCTTGGGGAGCCTCATCCATAGATAGAATGTCGCCTTAGGGGCACTGGACTGCCAGCCCAAAGACCTTAAGCCCTCAACAAGAATATCACGCCTTTCTTGATAGAGGAGCTGCATTTTACCGATATGCTCACGAGGCCCTTCCAGGGCGGCAATGCCCGCTAATTGAACCGCCGAAAATATTCCGGAATCAATATTTGATTTGACCTTGGCTAAGGCGGCTGTTAATTTCCGGCTGCCGCAGGCCCAGCCGATGCGCCAGCCGGTCATATTATAAGTTTTAGAGAGGGAGTGAAACTCTAAGGTTACATCTTTGGCCCCCTCAACCTCAAGCAGGCTGGATGGCCTATAACCGTCGTAGGCAAGCTCCGAATAGGCAAGGTCTGAAATAACAATAATGTTATTCTTTCTGGCAAAATCAATAACCTCCCGGTAAAAATTCTTCTCTGCTACGGCCCCGGTAGGATTATTTGGATAGTTAATATAGAGCAACCTGGCCTTCCTGCGGATACTAAGCGGAACTCTTTTTAAATCCGGCAGGAAGCCGCCTGATTCCAATAACGGCAATAGATAAGGCTTGCCGCCGGCAAGAATCGTTCCCCCTTTATAAGGGGGATAACAGGGGTCAGGCACCAACGAATAATCACCCTGATTTATAAAGGCAAGGGGGAAATGCGCGATGCCTTCTTTTGAACCGATTAAGGGCAGGATTTCTGTTTCGGGGTCAAGAATGACGTTAAACCTTCGTTTATACCAGCCCTGGATTGAGCGCCGCAACGCCGGCATCCCCTGGTCAAGCGCATAACGGTGAGTTCCCGGATCCTGTGCTGCCTGATAAAGCGCCTCAATAATATATTTCGGCGTAGGGGTATCCGGGTCCCCTATCCCTAAATCAATAATATCCCTTCCCTCTGCCCGGGCAGCCCTTTTTGCCTTATCAATCTCTAGGAATAGATAAGGCGGCAGATTCTCTAGTTTTTTAGATAATTTAAACATATATTTTTTATAATTCAATTCGTAAATCGTAATCCGTAAAGCGTAAATCGTAATAGGATTTTAAACAAAATTACCATTTACGAATTACGATTTACGATTTACGATCTAACACGTCTTCCATCGAATACAACCCCGCCGGCTTATTAAAGGCCCATTTTGCCGCCTTAAGCGCCCCCAGCGCAAATAAATCACGCGAATGCGCCTGATGCTTGACTTCAATGCGCTCGGAGTTTCCGCAGAAAATAACCGTATGGTCGCCGGTGATATCGCCTAACCTTATCGAATGGACCGGTATCTCTCTCCTGGCGGCGTCGGCTAAAACTTGAGCCATCTTTTTTGCCGTGCCCGATGGGGCATCTCTTTTTGCCTGATGGTGCGCCTCTACTATTTCTATCCTGTAATCAGGGCCTAACCTGCGGGCTATCTCCGGCAGCAGGGAAAATAAAACATTAACCCCCACGGACATATTCACGGAATAGACCACCGGCGTTACCTTAGAGACCTCCTCTACCTTCTTTAATTGCGCATCGCTTAAGCCGGTAGTGCCTAAGACAAGGGCTTTTCTGTATTTTGCCGCATAATCCAGATGAGAGTCGGCTGCCTCGGATACTGTAAAATCCACAAACACATCCGTCAGAAATAAACCGTCCAGGCCGGAGGAGATTTTGAGTTTCCCCATCTCCCTGCCGATTGCCGGCGTCCCCTTTTTTTCTAAGGCAAGGGTCAATTCAAAACTCTTGTCTTTCTGCGCCAATTCAAATATGCGCCTGCCCATTCTCCCCGCTACGCCGGCGACTCCTAATTTAATCATCTTTAAACTCCTTATTATAAAATATAGGCTAAGGTTGAGGTTTAGGTTAAGATTGAACTAAACCTTAACCTCATCCTTAACCTTCATTTCAGAAGCCCGTAATCCTTCAATGCTTTCTTAAGTTTCTCCAGGTTCTCCGGAACCATCGTACACATCGGCAGCCTTAAGGACGGCTCGCACATCTTTAACAGCCCCATTGCCGTCTTTACCGGTATGGGGTTTGTTTCGATAAATATTGCCTTAATCAAGGGCAGCATTTTATAATGCAGTTCTTTCGCCCTCTTAAGATTTCCTTTTTCATAAGAATTTACCAATTCCGCTACATCCGCGGGGACGATGTTAGCGGCAACCGAAATAACCCCCCGGCCGCCTATGCTTAATATCGGCAGGGTCAGGCTGTCGTCTCCGGAGATCAAATCGAAATTTTCCCCGCACAATAACTTTATGCGCGACATCTGATCCAGGCTCCCCGAGGCCTCTTTTACGCCGACGATATTGCTGCAATCCCGAGCTAACCTGGCGATAGTCTCCGGCTCTATATTTACTCCGCTGCGCGAGGCTATATTATAAAGGATAATGGGGATATCCACGCTATCGGCTATTTTCTTGAAATGTTCATAAAGCCCTTTCTGCGTCGGGCGGTTGTAATACGGAGAGACCTGCAGAGAAGCATCCGCCCCTCTCTCGGCAGCGGCCCTAGTCAGCTTTATCGCTTCTTCCGTAGAATTAGAGCCTGTCCCCGCGATAACCGGAACCCTCTTTTTAACCTGCGCCATGGTAAGCTCAATAACCTGCTCATGCTCATCGAAATTCAATGTCGCGGATTCTCCGGTGGTCCCGCAGGGGACAATGCCGCGGGTTTCGTTTTTTAGCTGGAATTCAATTAATTCCTTTAATTTTTGCTCGTCAACTTTTCCGTCTTTAAACGGTGTTACAATAGCAACCATTGAGCCACTAAACATTAAACACCCCCGTATAGACTATTTTTGCTTTCCCCTCAAGCCAGACATTTTTAAAATTTGCGCCTGCCCTCTCAAAATACACCTTCAACGCTTCGCCGCTTTTAGTTATGACATTTATTTTATGGATGATGCCTGCCTTGCCGGAAAATAACAAAGCAGAGGCAACTGCCCCCGTGCCGCAGGCAAGGGTCTCATCCTCTACCCCTCTTTCATAAGTCCTTATTTTGATAGAATCATTATTCAGCACTTCTACAAAGTTTACATTTGTGCCTGCCGGGGTAAACTTTTTATGCCTGCGCACCTGCCGCCCCAATTCGGCGACGCCTATATTATTCAGCCCCTCTACGAAGATCACGGCGTGAGGCACTCCGGTATTAATATAATTTACCGCAAGAGCGCGGTTATTGACCTTAATGGGGATATCAAGTTTTATATCTTTAGGGTCAGTAAGTTTTATCTTTACGTTATCGCCTTTTACTATAGATTCAATAACACCGGCCTTAGTCTCTATTTTAAACTTATCCGTCATTGCGAGGAGGGCGAAGCCCGACGAAGCAATCTCAAAACCGGGATTGCTTCGCCCCTTCGGGGCTCGCAATGACACATTTTGGCTTAAATAAAGGGCAGCACAGCGCGCCCCGTTACCGCACATTTCTGCCTCCGAACCGTCGGCATTAAAGATGCGCATTCTTATGTCTGCCATTTTGGCCTTTTCTAAAAACAACAGGCCGTCTGCGCCGGCTCCGTACCTCCTATCGCAGGCCAACTTGGCTAATTGCTTTAGGCTTCCGGTTTCTCTGCCCTGTCCTCTGTTATCTATGAGCACAAAGTCATTGCCCGACGCCACCATCTTTGTAAACTCTATCTTGCGCATCCTATATCCCCAGCAGAAATGCAGGAATTGCCTCGTTATGCACCAGGTCCTCCAAGCTCTCCCTCTTCCTGATAACAAAAGCCTTATCCCTTACTACCATCACCTCTTCTGCCCGGCGCCGGGAGTTATAATTGGAAGACATACTGAAACCGTAAGCTCCCGCACTCATCACCGCGATAAAATCCCCCTCTTTTACTTTAGGCAGGAGCCGGCCTTTGGCGAAAAAATCCCCGCTTTCACATATGGGCCCTACTACATCTACTTTCTCTGCACAGCGCATAGCCGATAGCGCATAGCGGATAGGAAAAATCTGATGATGGGCATGATACAAAGCCGGACGAATCAAATCATT
>JAZDPH010000025.1:0-5016 GCA_043797735.1 Candidatus Omnitrophota bacterium
TTAAAAACCGCGTGCTTAAAGATATGGCCGGGGCCCTGATTAAAGAGAAGGGTTTTATTTTAAGGCAGAACCTCAAGGATTTAAAAAAGGCCAAAGCCGCAAAATTAGCCCCTGCCTTTATGGACAGGCTTGCCTTAAGCCATAAGCGCATAGCTGGAATGTCGGAGTCTTTACTTGCGATATCGCGCCTGACTGATCCGGTCGGCAAGGATATAAAAACCTGGCGCAGGCCCAACGGCCTCCGTATACGTAAAGTGCGTGTGCCCATAGGGGTGATAGCGATTATTTATGAATCACGCCCTAATGTTACCTCCGACTGTATCGGCCTTTGTTTTAAATCAGGCAACAGCGTAATTTTGCGCGGGGGAAGCGAGGCGTTAAATTCTAATTTTGCGATTTACCAGGCGCTTAAAAAGGCGCTTAAAGCGCGCCGGCTGCCCGAAGGCATAATAAACATTGTTACGGCACAAGATAGGCGCGCGATTGACGAATTGCTTAAACTTGACGGCTATATCGACCTGGTTATTCCCCGGGGCGGAGAAGGGCTGATTAAGCGCGTAACGCGGTTCTCCCGTATCCCGGTAATCAAGCATTATAAGGGCATCTGCCATGTTTACGTCGATAAGCGGGCGGATTTAGGCAAGGCGCAAATGATTTGTTTTAACGCCAAGGTCCAGCGCCCGGGTGTTTGTAACGCCATGGAGAGCATGCTGGTGCATAAAGACGTAGCGCTAAGGTTCCTGCCGGGGATGCTCAGGGTATTTAAGCAGGCCGGGGTCGAAATCCGCGGCTGTCCCCTGACGCAAAAGATTTCCAGGGGCGCGGTAAAAAGGGCCGTGGATAAGGATTACCGGACTGAATACCTTGGCCTTGCTCTTTCGGTCAAGGTTGTCCAGGGTCTTGATCAGGCGGTGGAGCATATAAATTATTACGGCTCGCATCACTCGGACGCAATAATTACGGATAATCAGCGGGCAGCTGAGCAGTTTTTGCGCCGCATAGATTCTGCCTGCGTTTATGTGAATGCCTCTACCCGCTTTACCGACGGAAATCAGTTTGGGATGGGGGCGGAAATCGGAATCTCTACCGACAAGCTGCATGCCCGCGGGCCAATGGGGTTAGAAGAGTTGACTACATATAAATATATGGTCTTTGGAAACGGGCAGGTCAGGGAATGAACCCCGCACCTTCTAAAAAATTCACCATTTCAATAGAAAGGTGTGGGATATGAATAAAGGAGAAGGTGCGGGGTGAAAATAGGCATCTTAGGCGGGACATTCAATCCCATACATAACGGGCACCTGATATTAGCCGGGGAGTGCCTAAAAGAACTGGGTTTGGAAAAGGTGATTTTTGTCCCCACGCACCTTGCCCCGCATAAGGATAACTCCGATGTCGTTGATGCGGCAGAAAGGCTTACGATGATAAAAATGGCCGTTGCCGCAAATACAAATTTCGCGGTATCGGAAACTGAAATAGAGCGGGGCGGGCGTTCTTATACCATAGACACTATCAGAGAGTTGAAAATAAAATATCCCGCTGACCAACTGTATTTTATCGCCGGCTCCGACCTGTTAAAATACCTGGATGAATGGAAGGATTTAAAGGAGATTATCAAAATGGTAAAGTTTGTCGTAGCGACGAGGCCGTCTTATCCTCTGGAGAAGTTTCCTTCTTATATCCAGACTTTGGCTATCAATGCGCTGGATATTTCCGGTTACCGCATCCGCGGCCTGATAAAAGAAGGCAGCTCGGTTCGGGATTTGCTGCCGCAGGCAGTATTTGATTACATAAACAAAAAGGGACTTTATAAATGAAGAGAATAAGGGTTGCTCCCTCCATACTATCGGCGGATTTCAGCTGCCTGGATCACCAGATCCAGAAGGTAGAGGCGGCCGGGGCGGATCTGCTGCACATTGATGTTATGGACGGCCACTTTGTGCCTAATATAACTATCGGCCCGGTGGTGGTTAAATATATACGCAAGGTTACCAAGCTTGCGCTTGATGTGCATTTGATGATTGAAGAGCCGCAAAAATTTATTGATGCCTTTATTGAGGCAGGAAGCGATATGCTCACCCTGCATATTGAGGCGATAGGGGAGCAGGAATTTAGAAAATTAAAGCCGGGGCTAAAGGCCAAAGGAGTAAAATTGGGAGTTTCCTTAAATCCGGCCACCCCGCTGGAGAAGATAACGCCGGTCCTGGACATAGCCGATTTTGTCTTGTTTATGTCGGTTAACCCGGGCTTTAGCGGACAAGAGTTTATGCCTGAGGTAATACCGAAAATAAGGCAGCTGCGCGCCGCAATATATAAGGCTGAGATTTCAGTTGACGGGGGCCTGAATCACTTGGTTGCCGGAGAGTTAATTCGGGCGGGGGCAGATATACTGGTTGCCGGTTCATACATCTTCGGCGCAAAAGATATTAAACAAGCCATAGATAATATAAGAGGCGCAAAATAACTGACAGCGGAGATTAATTATGGAAGATAATAAAACGGAGATTAAATTCGGCACGGACGGCTGGCGCGCAATTATAGGCGATGATTACACTTTTGCAAACCTAAAGATTGTTTCGCAGGCGGTTGCGGATTATCTGGGAAAGGGCAGGAAGGCGGCCGTAGGCTTTGATACGCGTTTTATGTCGCAGCGTTTTGCCGGAGTTGCCGCAGAGGTGCTGGCTGCTAACGGCATAAAAGTCATTCTTTCAGACCGCCCCATCCCCACTCCCGCCCTTAGTTTTGCGGTAAAGTCTAACAATCTGGACTTAGGCGTTATGATTACCGCTTCTCATAACCCCGCCGAATATAACGGCTTTAAGATTAAAACCTCTTCCGGCGGGGCAGCCGGCCAGGAGATAACCGAAGCGGTTGAGAAACTGCTGGGTAAATCTCCGGTAAAAATTGACAAAAACTCTCTAGCCGAGATAAAAGAGCAGGACTTGATTTGCGGTTACATTAACTTCATTCGTTCGTATATTGACCTTAAGAAGATAAAAGAGAGAAAGTTCAGGGTGCTGGTTGATGCGATGTACGGCTCGGGGGACAGCTTTATTTCCCGGATGCTGGAAGGCACCGGGATCGAACTGGAATTTTTACGCAGCGAAGTTAACCCCTCATTTGGGGGCAGCCGTCCTGAGCCGGTAGAAGAGAACCTCAAGGAGTTAAAGTCAAGGGTGAAAAATGAAAAGTTTGATTTAGGCATTGCCCTTGACGGGGATGCCGACAGGATCGCCGCGGTCGCCGCGGGCGGGGAGTTTATTCATCCGCAGAAAATATTGGGTTTATTGGCGCTGCATCTTAACCAGGACAGGCATTGGGCAGGAGGGATCGTTAAGACCATCGCCGGCACGGCTATGATTGACAATATCGCCAAATTCATAAAGGTCAAGCTTTATGAGACGCCGGTAGGCTTTAAGTATATCTCTAACCTCATGGAAAGCGAAGATATCGTAGCCGGAGGGGAGGAGGCCGGGGGCATGGGGGTAAAGGGTTATATTCCCGAGCGCGACGGCAGTGTTGCCGGTTTACTGCTTTTGGAGATGATGGCTTACCGCAATAAGGATATACTGGAAATTTTAAATGAAGTAGAGAGGCAGTTCGGCAGGTATTATTACGTGCGCCGGGACCTGCGCTTAAAGAAGCGTATGGAGCCAAAGAAAGAGAGTTTACCTGCGGAGTTACTGGGCAGGAAAGTAGCGCAGATAAAGGATTATGACGGGTTAAAGTTGATCTGCGATGACGAAAGCTGGCTGATGTTCAGGGCTTCTGGCACCGAGCCGATTATGCGCATATATGCAGAGGCAAAGCAGCTTAAGCAGGCCGAGGATTTACTTGCTCTCGGCGAAAAAATAATCCTGCAAGAATAATGCTCTATACCTTTTCTCGTTTCATCAGCGCCGTATTATGCAGGATTCTTTTTCGAATTAAAGTATGCGGGGAAAAAAACATACCGGCAAAAGGGGGTTTTATTCTGGCAAGCAACCATTGTAGTTTTCTGGATCCGGTTATTCTGGCAGTAGCCTGTTCGCGTAAATTGAACTTTATGGCGCGCCATGATTTATTTTTTAACCCTGTCCTTGGATGGTGGATGTCCCGGGTGGGGGTTTTTCCGGTGAAAAGGAATACCGCTGACCGCTCCGCATTAAGGGAGGCGTTAAAACGGCTGAACCGAGGCAAACCGTTACTTTTATTTCCGCAGGGCGCAAGGAAAAACGGATTAGATGATAAGGCCTCTATTCCTCTGGCAGGCGTAGGTTTTTTGGCGGCAAAAACAAATGTCGCCGTAATTCCGGCTTTTATAAAAGGCACGGATAAGGCCCTGCCTAAGGGGGCTAAATATATTAAACCCGGCAGGATTTGCGTCTGCTTTGGCAGGCAAATTAATATAGAGAGGAGGCTGCCTTATCAGGAAATTACTCAACTGATTATGGCAAACATAAGACAGCTTTCATGCTAGTTAATATAGATGTAAATATTTGTGATTTTTACCGGGACTTCATCCACGCAAATGGGAAAGTCCCTTTTATATTCTTGTCATTGCGAGGAGGATTGCGCAGCCCTGTTGCGAGTTCATTCTTTTAGATTGCTTTGGCTGACTTCGTCAGCCTCGCAATGACAGTAGTTGGCGTCATTGCGAGCCCCGAAGGGGCGCCTGCCTGCCGGCAGGCAGGAAGCAATCCCCTCGCAATGACGAATTAAAAAAAATAAAAAGGAGAAAAAATGACTGAACAGAAATCGGAACTGGAAGAGTTGTATAATCAGAGTATTAAAATAATACGCGAAGGACAGGTGGTTAAAGGCAAGATTGTTTGTGTAAGAACAAAAGAAGTCTTGGTGGATGTAGGATTTAAGTCAGAGGGGATTGTCCCTATCCAAGAATTTGCCAAACAGGATTTAGAGGCCGGCAAAGAGCTTGATTTCTTCGTTGAATCCATGGAAAACGATGCCGGAGCCATCACTTTGTCCCGCGAGCGGGCAATGCGCATCCAGGGATGGGATAAAATAGTGGAATAT
>JAZDPH010000039.1:0-3543 GCA_043797735.1 Candidatus Omnitrophota bacterium
ATATTACCGATTTTCTCCTCGCGGCTCTTTTGCCTTGAGGTATTTTATTACGTCCCCGGCGACATTCTTAAAGACCGGCGCGGCCACCACCCCGCCGAAATAATAGGGCCGCGGCTCATCAACTGTCACCACTATGGCCACCAACGGCTCTTCCAGCGGGGCAAAGCCTATAAAAGAAGCGATGAATTTATTATGGGAATACGCGCCGTTAGGCTCTAATTTCTGGGCGGTCCCGGTTTTGCCCGCAGCGCTAAATCCCGGTATTCTTGCCATCTTTCCCGTACCATTCTCCACTACCCCGCCGAGAATCTGTTTAACCCTGTTTGCCGTATCTAAAGATATGACCTTGCGTATCAAGGTAGGCGCAATCTTTTTAATCGTCTCGCCGTATTTATCGCGCACCTCCTGCACTACATACGGCCTCATCAACTGCCCCCCGTTTGCGATTACGGAAATGGCGGAGGCTAACTGCAAAGCCGTCACCCCTACCTCCTGGCCCATGGGCATTGCCCCGATTGTAGTCTTAGACCAGAGGCGCGGCTCTTTGGCCATGCCGCTAATTTCTCCGGGCAGATCAATGCCTAACTTTGAGCCGAAACCGAAAAGTTTTACATATTTATAAAGTAACTCCGGCCCTAAAATCTGCGCCGTCTTGACCGTGCCGATATTGCTGGACTGCTCGATTACCTCGCGGAAAGTAAGCCATCCGTGCGGGGTATGGTCGTGGAGAGTGTGGTTAGCAACCCGATATGAGCCGTTTTCGCAAAAAAACCTGTCCTCTTCCTTAACCTTATTTTCCTCCAGCGCCGCCGATGCCGTAACAATCTTAAATACCGAACCCGGTTCAAATAAATCGCAGATGGCACGGTTGCGGATCTTCTCCTTGCCTGCTTTGGCATAAGCATTTAAATCAAAGGTCGGCCGGTTTGCCAATGCCAATATTGCGCCGGTATGCGGGTCAATCACAACGATGCTGGCGGCTTTAGCCTTATATTTTTCGAATGCCTTATCCAGTTCTCTTTCGGCGATATACTGTATTGCCTCATCAATGGTCAGGACCAAGTCATATCCGTCTTTGGCAATAACCATCTTTGCCCAAAGGTCAAGCCTTTTTTGGCGCGCGTCTCTCAAAAATATCGCCCAACCGGCCTCACCCCTAAGATACCTGTCGTAATAAATCTCCAGGCCCTCCAGGCCCGTATTATCCAGGCCCGCAAAACCGATTACCTGAGCGGCAAGGTAACTGTTGGCATAAGAACGTTTACTTTCCTTTAAAAAATCGAGTCCTTTTAAATTGAGGCGCTTAAGGGTCTCTGACTGTCCAGGATTTATTTTGCGCGCGATCCAGACGAAAGATTTATCGCGGCCTAACCTCTCCCTTAAATAACCCTCATCGAGGTTCAGGAGCGCATGAAGCTCTTTTACGGCCGCCTCTTTATCCTGCGCAGACATCTGGTTCGGAACGGCATAAAGCGAGTCCACCGGAATGTTTTGCGCCTGCTGTTTGAGGCCTGAATCGTAAATAGAGCCTCTTACCGGCTCCAACTCTACAAAAAGATTTTGCTGCTTTCTGGCAATGCCTGCGAGGTACCTGGAGCGGAAGAACTGAATATAAGAAAGGCGGGCTATACAGAGCAGTAAAAAGAGTAAAAAAACCGAAAATACTACTTCGGTCCTGCGGCGATAATTACCTTTATACACAATTGATAAAATTAAGCGCTTTAGGGACTAACGGTCCTGGCTTCAGCCTGCCTTTTAATCCCGAAAATCCTGGAGAGTAAAGTCGTTTTTTCCGAGGCCTGCCTTGTTATTCCAGCGCCTTGGGCAGAAGGAAGCAGCCTTACTAATTGAAAACTGTCCGGCATCTGAAAATCAGCACAGCCAGAGATTGTATCACCGATGCGGGCCAAAGAAGCATTCTCTTCTATATTATATCTCAAGAAGCAATTTTTATCAAGCAGATCCTCTAAAGACCCCTGTTTCTTATAGCCCGTATATGCGAGACGAAAAATCTCTGTCTGCTGGTAGACATAAAGGAGGGAAAAAGCCGTAATAAATATGGTAATGGATAAGAATTTGGATAACTTCATCTTATATCCTTTGCGCCACCCTCAGCTTACTACTACGGCTGGAAGGGTTGGCTTCAACTTCAGCTTGAGCCGGAGTAAGGGGTTTGGGCGTTATAATCTTAATTAAGCCTTCGGCAAAAGCGCGGCGAAAACTGAATTTCGCCACCCGGTCTTCTAAGGAATGGAAAGAAATTATGCATAACCTTGCATCCTTTGATAAAAGGGTAATGGCTTTATTTATAGCCGTCTCCAATGCCTCCAATTCTCTGTTGACCGCAATGCGCACCGCCTGAAAGGTCCTGGTGGCAGGATGAATACGGTAATGCCTGTGGCGGTATCTGGGGGGTATGGACCTGGCCACAATATCCGCCAATTCCGTGGTGGTTGAAATCGGCTGGCTCTGCCTCTCTCTTATCAGATGATGAGCGATACGGTTATGCCACCTCTCCTCCCCAAAATTCCAGAGCATAGTAGAGATCTCCTCTTCGGTCAGGTTGTTGAGCAGGTCAAAGGCGCAAATATAACTCTTCCTGTCCATGCGCATATCCAGGGGCCCTTCATTGCGGAAACTAAAGCCGCGCTGCGCATCCTGCAGCTGGTATGAAGAGATGCCTAAATCAAAAAGTATCCCGTCTACTTCTTTAATATTTAAATTTTCCAGTATAATATCCATATCCGCAAAATTACCGTGGGTAAATACGCAAGAGGCGCCGAAATCTTTTAGCCTTTGCCGCGATATTGCCAGAGACTCCTGGTCGCGGTCAATGGCAATAAGCCTCCCGGCGGGAAGGATCTTTTCAAGGATAGCCTGGCTATGGCCGCCCGTGCCTATGGTAGCGTCTACTATAACTTTACCCGGGCCCAGGCTCAGATAATTTAATACTTCTTTCAACATAACCGGAATATGGTATTCCACGTATAAAGTCTCATTTAGTTTTAAAGATTATCCATTAATTTTTCCGCGATCTGCTCAAAAGACTGCTTTGAATTTCCGTAGAACTCCCCCCAGCCCTCTTTGGCCCAGATTTCTATTCTATTGGATACGCCGACCAGAACCACGTCTCTTCTGATGCCGGCAAATTCTTTCAAGTAAGAAGGAAGTAAAATCCTGCCCTGCTTATCCGGAAGAATATCCATGGCGCCGGAAAAATAAAGCCGGTTAAAGGTACGCGCCTCCTGTTTTGTAAAAGAGATGGCTTTAAATTTAGCCTCCTGAGCGCGCCACTCCTCTTCCGAAAACATAAAAAGGCACTTATCCAGCCCGCGGGTGACAAAAAATTTCTCAATGAAATTATTTTTTGCTGCTTCACGAAACCTGGCCGGCAGGATAATGCGACCCTTACGGTCTATGGAATGAAGATACTCTCCATAAAACATGCGATTGACCTCTTCCCACTTTACTCCACTTTACTCCACTCAATAGTGTAATTGTAGTGAAAATAGGGCATTTTGTCAAGAAAAAAGTTTTTCTAAC
>JAZDPH010000047.1:0-9903 GCA_043797735.1 Candidatus Omnitrophota bacterium
GGGAATAAACACCCTGCTGCGGCTATGCGGCCATGCTGGATAATCAGGCCCCCGTCATGCAGGATGCTGCGGGGGGTAAATACCGCCTCAATTAAATCGCTGGTTATGCGCGCATCAAGCACGACGCCGCTCTCTATATAAGCGGACAAAGAGTCTGTTTTTTCTATGGCAATGATGGCGCCGATATTCTCCCGGGACAAATTATCCACTGCCCTGCCGATTTCTTTTAGTATATAATCCCATTCTTCTTTCCTTAAGGTTGTGCCGAAGAGGTGCCTCTGGCCCAGCCTCGCCAGCCCCTGCCTGATCTCGGGATGAAAAATAATTAAAATCGCGATAACCGAAATGCCGAATAATTTTGTCAGCAGCCAGTCCAGGATGGTAAAATTCAGCCGCTGAAACAGAAAGAAAGCCGCCAGGAGTATGATAACGCCGCGCAAGACCTGAATTGCGCGCGTGCCCTCAAAGAAAAGCATAATGTGGTAAATCACAAACCAGAGAATTGTTATTTCAACGAGGGGCTTCCATAAAAGAAATACCACCCAAGGGTCAATTAGCATAATCGCACCTGTTTATGGTTTGTGAAACTTTTAACGCCTGCCTGGCCTGCTTTAGGTCATGCACCCTTACTATTTTTGCCCCGTTATTGGCCGCCAGGACGCAACAGGCCAATGTCCCGCCCAGCCTGTCGCCGGGGCCGGTATGCAGAACCTTCCCGATGAATGATTTTCTGGAGGGGCCGGCCAGTATCGGCCTGCCCAGGGCCTTAAAATCACTTAAATCCTTAAGAATCTGGAAATTATGCTCCGCGGCCTTTCCAAAACCTAACCCCGGGTCAATAATTATGCTTTCTCTCTTTATGCCCGCCTCAACCGCCCGCTTTATTGCGCCCTCAAGATACTCCAGGATTTCATCAATCAGGGAAACGTATTCAGGGGCCTTCTGCATTGTCCGGGGATTGCCCTTCATATGCATAATTATAACCGCGGCTTTGTATTTAGAGGCCACCCTGCTCATCCGCGGATCCCTTAAGCCGGTGATATCATTTACAATTTGAGCGCCGTTATCCAAAGCCTGCCTTGCCACCTCAGGCTTAGAGGTATCAATTGAAAGCGGCAGATTAGTCTTTTTAGCCAAGGCTTTTATAACCGGGATGACCCTGGCCAGCTCTTCTTTAAGCGGGACGACTCTAGCCCCCGGCCGGCTTGATTCCCCCCCGACGTCAATGATATCGGCGCCGTCCTGTATCAACTTTTGCGCATAATCTATTACGACGGACGACGGACGAGGGATGAGGGACGAAGAATAAAGCCCGTCGCCGCTAAATGAGTCGGGAGTAAGGTTTAAGATTCCCATCAGATAACAACGGCCCTTCTTGAGATTTAATCTCTGCCGCGGTAATTGAATAACAAATTCGTCTTTCCGGTAATTATCCAGCAGGCAGGACAAATCCCGGGCAATATCTTTTAAACCAAAAGGCTGTTTTTTGAGTTTTTGCCCAAGCCGGTTTAACTGCGAGAGGTTTCCGATTAAAAGGCAATCGGTTTTCCTGCTTCTTCCGGTCAGGCTGCCGCGGGCAACGGCAGCGTCTCCGCCCAAAGAAAGCATCTGTTGTTTTAAAATGTTGGCGGTAATATTGGAAACGGAATTCATCTTTAAAAGGCAGGCGACTGCCTTCGGCAGCATAATATCAATACCGCAGCGGTCCACCCGGATATCCCGCATAATCCTTTTTACGCCCTCTGAATTATTAAGCTGGAGTATGCGCATCAGGCTCCTGCTGAAAACCCAGCAGGCGCTTTACATCTTGATCGCTTAGGACCTCTTTCTCCAGAAGCGCCTGCGACAAAGTCTTTAATTTATCAATATTCTTCCGCAGTAAATCCTTTGCCGCGATATATGATACATCAACTATTTCCTTTACCTCCTGGTCAATAAGATGCGCGGTCTCCTCGCTGTAGTTTCTTTCCTCCATCATATCGCGGCCCAAAAATATCAGCCCCTGCCTCTTACCCAGCGTAACATTGCCTAACTTATCGGACATCCCGAATTGAGTTACCATACGCCGGGCAAGCTGTGTTGCCAGCTCCAAATCATTTTGCGCGCCTGTGGTAACCTCGTTTAAATTGATCTCTTCGGAGGCACGCCCCCCCAGCATCATAGTAATCTCAGCCATCAGTTCTTTCTTGGTCCAGTAGTGCCTGTCTTCAAGGGGAGGGGTAAAGGTGTATCCGCCGGCTAAGCCGCGCGGGATAATTGAAACTTTCTTTAAGGAGTTTACCTCGGGCAAAAGAAGCGACAGAAGCGCATGCCCCGATTCATGCAAAGAGGTAATCTCCTTTTCCTTCTTAGACATAATGTGGCTCTTCTTTTCCGGCCCCATCAGCACCCGCTCAACGGACTTTTCAAAATCAATCATCTCTACCGTTTCTTTATTGCCTCTGGCTGCCAGAAGCGCGGCTTCGTTGCAGAGGTTGGCAAGGTCGGCTCCGGAAAAACCGGGGGTCTGGCTGGCCAACGACTTAAAATCCACGGAGGGAGAAACTTTTATCTTGCGGATATGAACCCTGATTATCTCTTCCCTGCCCTTTATGTCGGGAAAGCTGACGATAATAGTGCGGTCAAACCTTCCCGGCCGCAGTAATGCCGGGTCCAGCGTATCCGGCCGGTTGGTGGCGGCAATTAAAATCAGCCCTGCAGCGGCAGAAAAACCGTCCATCTCCACCAGAAGCGCATTCAGAGTCTGCTCTCTTTCATCGTGACCGCCCCCTATCCCCGAAAAACGCAGGCGCCCTACCGCGTCTATTTCGTCAATAAAAATAATCGCGCCCCTGCCGGAAACCTTAGATGCCTTCCTGCCCTGTTCAAAAAGGTCTCTGACGCGTGAGGCCCCCACGCCGACAAACATCTCAACAAAATCCGAACCGCTGATTGAAAAAAACGGCACTCCTGCCTCTCCCGCGACGGCCCGGGCGATTAAAGTTTTGCCGCATCCCGGCGGGCCCACAAGCAAGACTCCTTTAGGAATCTTGCCGCCTAACTTCTGAAATTTTTTGGGGTCTTTTAAAAATTCGATGACTTCGCTTAATTCTTCTTTTGCCTCGTCAATCCCGGCGACATCCTCAAATGTTGCGCGGTTTCCGTCCTTCTCGCTGTGAACCTTAGGCTGCATTTTTCCGAAACCCATAATCCTGCTGCCTAACTGCTCTCCGCGCGAGGCCATCATCCACCAGAAAAATATCAAGAGCAGAATCGGCCCTAAATTAAACAACATCGCTGCCCAGAATGTGCGCGGCGGCTTGACCTCAAAATTCACGGAGCTGGCTCGTATCAAATCAAGCAGGCGCGTGTCGTTCTCCGGGATATAGAGAAAGAATTTACTGTTATCGCTATACTCCCCCTCTAACCTGTTCTCAACCTTAGTTAAGGATTTTATCTGCTGGGGCTGGTTTTTCAGAAGGCTATAGAACTGGCTATAGGCTGTCTCCTTGGGAACCCCGGTAAGCGACATATTGTAAGAGTTTATGATAACAAAGAAGACAATAAGCGCCAGTATCCAGCCGAAAGGGAAACGTTTAAACGGGTTATTCTTATCGTTAATTTTGTTAATTTTTCTTGGCCTGCGCAGATTCTGTTGTGGCATTTATAAACCTCCTTAAGAATATTTTATTATATATCTAACTATGGATAAAATCAAGGATTTAAATAAAAGTTTTTCGAGGGGCTCTGCGATAAAGGCAGAAGTGCTCCTTTTTTTTGACTGCATAGATATTTTTAGGAAGGTCAACGATTGAATTAAGGGGGCGCCTTAATAAGAGGTCCTCCAGCTCCAGCATATGCCGGAATGTTATCCTGCGGGTATCCCCCTGGAGCGCGGCAATCATCTTTCTTAGGATTATGCGCTGCAGCGCAGGGTGCAGCTTCTTTAATTTGCTAAGGGCGATTTTGCCTTTTACCCTGCGCGCGGCCTTTAGGGCTGCCCGCAGGAGAAAATCATAATCAGAGCCGGCGCTTTGCGCCATATTTGCCAGGAGCTCTTTTATGTTACGGCTGTAGCCGGCCTCAAGCAAGGGCAGCAGCCTGTTCCTGATTTTATTGCGGAAATAAATATCCGTCATATTGGAGGCGTCGATGCGCGGAGTTATTTTTCTCTTTTTCAGGAATAGCTCGACCTCGCTCCGTTTTATTTCCACTAACGGCCGGATAACCTTGTATCCGGCAATATCTCTTTTGGGCAGAATCCCCGATAAGCCGTAGAGCCCGGTGCCCCGCAGGATGCGCATTAATACTGTCTCGGCCTGGTCATCCATGGTATGCCCGAGGGCGATCTTTTTTGCTTTTACGGCTTTCGCCGCTTTAAAGAAAAAGCCCAGGCGCGCATTTCTGGCGATCTCCTCAAGAGAACCTTTTTTAGCCAGCCCCTTGATATTTATCCGCTTAAGCGTTACGGGAATATTTAATTTATCGCCTAAGCCCTTTACGAACGCGGCGTCCTTAACCGAATCTTTTCTTAAGCCATGGTCAAGGTGGGCAATGTGTAAATTCAACTTGAACTCATCTTTGAGTTCATTAAGAATTAATACCAGCGCCACCGAATCCGGGCCGCCGGATACGCCGATAACGACCTTCTCGCCTTTGTTGAGCAGGCCGTATTTCTTTATTGTTTCTCTGACTCTGCTTAAAATCATATCACTACTTTGTTAAAAATGCTTTTTTCACAGATACACACAGATTTCTTAAAGATGCACACAGATTCTTGATTCGTCATCAATGTGAATCCGTCTTTTATCTGTGTGAATCCTGCATCATTGGTAATGGTAAAAACTCGGCTTGAGAAGCGAATACATCTTTTCAAGGTGGCTGCTGGTAAGAAGCACTATCTGCGACTGGGGGTCAAGGCCTATTTTGTTGCGGCTGAATAAATCCGTAATCTGCCTGATATATTCGTTAATGTAAAAATTCAGGGAATTATCACCGTTGAGAAGATTGCTTAATGCCTCGGCATACCAGGGGGCAGACTCTGTGATTATCGCTTCTACCGCCTGCGGCTCCACCTTTCCCTTAAGAAGGGCCTCTGCCATTTTGCTGCCGTAATCCTGCACCCTGCTTGCCAATAAAGAGGTATCCTGCCCGGGATTATTGCTTCTAAAGCAGGCCATGGCGATACTGCTGAAACTCTTGCCCAACCCCTCTGCAGACGGCGGGGCATCCGTCTGGGCAAGGGACACCTTCAAGCTTAGGCCGATTAATAACGTTAACGCCGAAAAGAGCAATACCAGTCTTTTCATCTTTTTTATCTCCTGTAAATAGTGGTGGCGGCGACTGGATTTAAACCAGTGACAAATCGGGTATGAGCCGACTACTCTATCAGGCTGAGTTACGCCGCCGTTATCTATTATTCTCCGAGGATTTCTTTTATTTTATTGAATAACTCCTCGGGGGTGTTAATTTTTGAAATATAGCCCTGGACATCCAAGTTTTTACAGCGCTCAACTATGCCCTGATGCTGGAGGTCCTTTCCGGTTAAAAATATAACCGGCAGATCCTTTGTGTCCTTATTCATCCTCAACTGCTCGCAGGCCAGATACCCGTCCATCTCCGGCATGACGATATCCATCAATACCAGGTCGGGCCGCTGGAGGCCGCAGATTACCAACGCCTCCCTGCCGTTTGAGGCAGTTAATACTTCATAATTATAGCGCAGCAGCCTTTGTTTAATAAGTTCTCTTATCTCTTCTTCGTCATCCACCAGCAAAATCTTCTTTTTCATACGCGCCTGCCTATCCTTTAAGAATTCTTGAACTAAAAAGCACTCCGCCGACCGCCAGGGCGTTCAGGCACGCCAATATCACCACTCCGGCGGCGATATCCTTTATTACCCGGATGCGGGTATGGTATTTTTCAGCGACCATATTCATCATCAGCTCAATTGCGGTATTAAATATCTCCGCCATAAAAACAAGGGTTATGGTGATGCAGAGCGCGATTAATTCTATGCCGCTTAACCTGAAGAACAATCCCCCAAAAAAAGCAACAATCCCCGCGAAGAAAATAAGGCGCATATTGCGGTGATATAAAAACAGGTAGGTAATCCCCTTTATGGCAATCTTAAAACTGTCCCTGAAACGCCCTACCTTAAAGATATTGCGCAAGACACCGTTCTTTGCCAATTATTTTCTCCTGTAGGCATCCAGATACGAATCACAATAAATATTCCTGTTTAACAACAGCTGCGCCGAAATAAGCGCGTCCATCAGCTCCTTATCCGTCGCATCAAGAATGGCCGCATCCAGGCCGAGGGCAATAGCCATCACCAGGAAGGTGCGATTAATTAAATTCCTGCTTCCGGCGGGCAGCCCTTGCGAGACATTGCTTAAGCCCACGATGACCTGAGGCGCAGGATGGGAGATAATTTTAAACTCCCTTATTGACTCCAGTATATCAGAAAGCTGCGCCTGCGCCACCTTTACCGGCATAACTATCGGGTCAAGGTAAAGCTGCTCAACGGGAAAACCGAAGTCCACGCAGGCCGAGACAATCGCCGCCGCCAGCTCCAGGCGCTGATCCTTATTCTGCGGTATGCCTTTTGAACTTATAGCCAGGCCGATAAGCCCGGCATTATATTGCCTGGCCAGAGGAATCAATACATTCATTTTCTCAAGGTCAGCGGTGGTGGAGTTAATAACTAATTTATTCTTTGCGGCCTTAAGCCCTGCCTCTATAACCGCCGGCCTGCTGGAATCCAAAACCAGCGCTTTATCAGTTACCTCTTCAATACAGCGGATTAACCATTGGATATCCGAAAGCGGATCTTTTGAGGCCGGGCCGCAATTGACATCCAACGCATCCGCGCCTGCCTCTACCTGTGCTTTGGCGCATTTTTGAATCGCGGCTTTATCCTTCTGGCTTATCGCCTTGGCGATATTAGCATACATGCCGTTGATTAACTCACCGACTATAAACATAGGTCTTTAGGTTAAGGTTAAGGTTAAGGTTAAGCGTAAATATTACTTAACCTCATCCTAAACCTTAACCTTCTCTATTGGGTCATTAAATCTTCTATGTACTTATTCACCTTCTCCGCTGCCTCCGGATGGCGCATTACCAAAAGGTCCGCCCCTGCCTGAATCAGGGCCGAGGCCGTAACTGCCTCCCAAAGTATGCCCTGCCGTGGGCCGCCATCTTTTGCCTCTTTAGCCCTCCATGCCTCCTGCCCTACAAAACAGATAAACGGACAGGCCACGGCCTTATCTCCCGATAATGCCGCAAGCCGCACCCTCTCCATAATGGAATAGGCATATTCCAGCCCGTAACCCAGCGCCCCGATAGTGGGGTTAATCGCAATCCGCTCGAAAGGCAGGCCCATATCCGAGAGCAGAATATTTAACTGCTTTGCAATATTAATATCTATGGGCGACTCCGCGATTATACTGTGGCCGTCGGCCATTGCCGCGGCCGCTAATGTTTTATAGTTATCCTGGGAGGCGCTGCCGATCAGGCAGCACCTTCCTTTTGCCGCTTCGCAAACTGCCGGCAAAACCAAGTTATCCTTGGCATCATCCCCGCAGCCGCTGATTATTAAAGGGACATCCACCTTTTCCAGCAGGCGGCTGACTAATTTCGCGCTGCTTGCGGCGTCTCTATCCCCGCAATCAGGATGCGTCCCCTGCAGTTTTAAACATAACAACTGCGCCTTATAATCATCCACGCACTTTTTCGCCCATTCAAGCGGATCGGCAAGGGCCTTGCCGTAATGCCGGGTTAGTTCCTGCGGCCAGTCTTCGGGAGCAACATCCCAAATCTCAAAGGCAATGCGCGGCCTGTTGGGCAGAGCCCCCTCGGAAAATAAAAAAGGCAGAGACTCTTCGCCGCCGATTTTAATCTCCTGCCCGGCTGATCCGATTGCCAGGGTAGAAATTTTGCCGCTCCAATTTTGTGTTGCTAGTTGCGCTGCCATATCCGTCCTCCTATGCGGCGCAGCCTGCTTAAGGCCGGCGCATCCTCCTTTAATCCTGACAAGGAGTAACCGTTTAAGCTCAATTTTCTTAGCCCCTCATCCTCGGGCAAAAAACCCAGATAATCCAGCTTCAAAACCCTAAAAACCTGCTCTGTAAGATCTTGAGCGCAGCGGTTGACAATTAAAAATTTATTTTTGACTTCAATATCCAAATCCCTGACTAAATCAGTTATCCTTGCCGCAGACCTTAATCCTACTGGCGTAGCGTCGGAGACAACCACCAGTGCATCCGCCCGCCGGCTAGTGCGCCGGGAAAGGTGCTCTAATCCCGCCTCATTGTCAATAATTATATAGTCGTATTCCTTAATTAATTTGGCCATTATATTCCTTAAAACATTGTTTACATAGCAATAACATCCCGGCCCTTCCGGCCGGCCCATGGCTAAGAGGTCAATACCGTCGCCTTCGGAAACGGCAGTCTGCAGCTGGTATTCAATAAACCTCTCTTTAGGCATGCCGCTGGGGATCTCCTCCGGGTGGGCTGCGACTTTATCAAGAATCCCCCCCACGGTCTCTTTGGATTCAATGCCCAGCGCCTCAGAAAGATTACTATTAGGGTCGGCGTCCACCGCCAATACCGAACCTAAGGCCGCCTCTTTTATAATCCGGGCTGTCAATGCGGCAATAGTGGTCTTGCCCGTTCCCCCTTTGCCGGCCATCGCGATTACATAACCCATCTTTAAATTCTCACGCTGGGAAACTTGCCTAAGTCCGTATGCGGAAAAAATAACGCCGCGGTGTATTCGTCCATATAGCTTGAGTCAACCGATAATTCAAAATAAGTAACCTTGCGCGCAATCTCGGCGGCTGTTCTTACCGCCTCCTGCGACAGGAGCATCCGGCGCGCCCCGGCCAGGGCGCTGTTGCCGATAAAAACAAACTTCTTTCTCGGCAAATCCGGCAATAATCCGATAGTTACGGCGTTCTCTATGTCAAGGTAAGCGCCGAATCCTCCGGCGATAAAGATCTTTTCAATTGCGCTGAATTCCAAATTCATATGCCTTGCCAACACCGATACTGCCGAATAAATCGCGGCCTTTGAACGTTTTAAATTTTCTATATCAGCCTCGGTAATAACTATATCGGCGGTTGAATCCGCCTCCTCCTTAGGCACAAGCACGAAGCCTAAGCCGGTATCGCTGTCGCGCAGGCGCTTATTATCCAGAGAACTAAATTTACCGTTTTTATCAATAACCTGCGCCCGCAGCATAGAGGCAAGTATATCAATGTAACCGGAGCCGCAGATGCCCCGCGGCTTTGCCCCTCCAACTGTTTCATAACTTATCTTGAGGCCCTGCGGGTCAATCTTCAGCTTCTGTATCGCCCCGCGGCCGGAGCGCATCCCGCAGGCCAGGCCGCTTCCTTCAAAGGCCGGCCCGGCAGAGGCGGCTGCCGCGATTAGAAAATCGCTGCCGCCCAAGGCGATTTCGCCGTTAGTGCCGATATCAATCAATATGCACAATTGCTTATTCCTGTATATGCCGCTTGAAAGCAGGCCTGCCGTAGTGTCACCCCCGACGTAACTGGCCACCCCCGGCACGCATTGCAGCAGCCAGTGGGGGTTTATATTTATCCCGGCTTCGGCAGCACGAATAACCGGCAGGAAATTTGCCGTCGGCACATAAGGCTCTCTTCTTATATATTTGGGGTCAAGGCCCAGTAATAAATGGACCATCGTAGTATTGCCGCTGCATAATATACAGGTAACCTCATTCAGGCCGATCTTGTGCTCCTCTATTAACTGGCGGCTCATCTGGTTTACGGCATCGGTCACGGTATTATGCAGCCTCTCCAGGCCCTGCGCCTCCTGCGAAAAGACAATCCGCGTTATCACGTCGCTGCCGAAAACCGCCTGCTTGTTATAAGCGGCCCTGGTACCGAGGGTA
>JAZDPH010000060.1:0-2170 GCA_043797735.1 Candidatus Omnitrophota bacterium
CCGATTTTTCTACGCCAACATCTTGGCAGCGTTAAGGATAGTCAGGCCGATGATTTTATTGTCGCGCAGCCTGATAATGACTCCTTCATCAGTAATATCACTATCATCTGCGGGTTGCGGTGGGTCAAAATTTATGTAAAGAGTATCTGTATCCGCGTCATAATTAAGATGAGTTCTTTCTATAAGATCTGCTTGGGTCATTTAATTTTTTTGGTTGGTCAATTAATAAACTGGTACAGGAATACGTCTTTTAGGCTTGAGCTTGCCTTGGATAGCCTGATCCATCCGTTCAGCCAGGCTGCCAGGGATCCAGATCTCTCCACATTGGCTACAAGCCCGAACAGACACACCTTCAAAGAGATAAAGGTGTCCTTCTACCAAGCGGTCAAGAGAAGTCTTTTTTCGCTGCAGCCGGCCACCGCATTGTGCACACAAAGAATCTTTCATGGTATTTTCTCCCTGACTATCACAGCGCCGCTGGGCGTGCCGGGTAATCTGAAATTTACCCGCATTAAATTTTTTCCGGATTTGCTCAAGCATTTTGTGAAAGTTATAATATCAAATAAAGAAAGAGAAGTCAAGATAAATAGAGTATTTTGCGCACCTAATTAGAGTAGTTTGGCTATTGTTTGGCAGGCGGTATGTGATATATTTTGAGTGCGAGGCGAAAAAATGAAATGGTTAATTAAAAAGATAACCCGGAAGATGCAGGGCAGAGTATTGCTATCATTACTCTTATTATTCTGCGTGGTATCTTTTTTTCTATTTCCCCTGACTGCCAGAGGCCGGGTTTTAGTTTCAGAGACTGAAGGCAAAGCTGTAAGCGAAAAAAACAAAGCCGCAATAGATAAACCCGTCAAAGGAGCAATTAAAACTCAAGAGGATTTAGGCGGGCTTAAGAAAAAATATTGGGTTCGGGTCGGCACAGATAAAGTAGAGGTCGGAGATTTTACGAGCGCTGAATTTAAACCGCAGGTTAAATTAAATCGCTGGGGCAATGAGGCATATATGCAAGTGGGGGTTCCGGAGACCAATATTCCGGCACAGGAAAAGTCCGTAGGCCTACAGGGGGATAGAGTAAGCTGGAAGTCTTCTAAAATAGGCGCTGATTTTTATAAGAAAGATCAAAGAGCAGTCAAAGTCAGGGACAATAAAAATAAAGAGCATACCTTTGTTTTAAGCCAAGACGGGGGTTTTGAATTTGAGGTTGTCTTATATGAGAAGCCGCTGTCAAACGTGATTAGTTTACCTATTGAAGCTAAGGGCCTTAAATTCTATTATCAAGGGCCATTAACCGACGAGGAGAAAGCTCAAGGCATAGTCAGGCCGGATGAGATAGCGGGCTCTTATGCAGTGTATCATGAAAGTAAAAAGGACGGGCAATACGCAACAGGCAAGGCATTTCATATTTACCGGCCGAAGATTATTGATATAAACGGAGATTGGGTTTGGGGAGAACTGAATATAGATACGAAATCGCAAGTTTTAAAAATTACTATAGATAGCGGCTGGCTGGATAAGGCGGCTTACCCGGTAACCATTGACCCTGAATTTGGTTATACTAGCATTGGCTCAAGCGCCATTCCTTTAGAAAATATGATGCGCGGCTCTATATTTACTGCGCTGGAGTTTACACCAGCTTCCATAACTGCCTATTTAGAAAATACCGATCTTAATGCGGCGCACAGCGCTAAATTCGCAATATATAAAGTTAGTGATACGAATTTAGTGGGGCAAACAGAAGAGGTAACCGTGCCGGCAGGAGGCAAGGGTTGGTATGAAGGCCTGTATACTACGTCTTTTAATTTATCGGCAGAGCAATACGCTTTGGCTGCCAATGGAAATAACGGAAATATTTTAATCTATTTTGACAGCGGCGTTCCTGAGCAAAGTTTTTCGCAGACAAAAGATTACAGCTTGGCTTGGCCAACAACAACCGCAGGATTTAGCTACGATGATAAAATATACTCTATTTGGGATGCTAACCCCGTGAGTTTTAACATCACGGTGACGCTGGGGGATACTACGCCGCCGACAATCTCCTCAACTGCTCCGGCCACGAATGCTTATATCAATTCCTCAACTGTTTCCTATACGTTTTCTGAAGCCGCGGCATCAAGCGCGAACACAAAGATTACCTTTACGCGAACAGGCGGCACGGCGGACGCTA
>JAZDPH010000063.1:0-30292 GCA_043797735.1 Candidatus Omnitrophota bacterium
TTAAACCACCGCCAGCAGTCCTAGTTAAATCCAAATGGTTACGGCCTACGCCTGCTGCGTAGATATCGCCGCTAACCTTTACATTCTGAACTTCTGCGTATGCCGCGCCGACAGTTAAGCCGACCACTAACGCCAAAGCCAGAACTAAAATTAAGCGTTTATTCATTTTTTTACTCCTTAAAGGATTAAGTATGACTAATATGTCGAACCAGAGGGTCACCCCCCTAGAATATTTCTATATGTTATATCACCGGATCTTGGCTGACTTCTGACTTGTTATTTATTTCACCTCCTCCTTCGTCACAATTAAAGTCATCTCCAGTGGTATAAGCGAACTTTGTTTATTTTTTATCATATAAGCCCATAGTTGTCAAGAGTTTTTTTACTTATTTTATTGTTTGGTGAATTGTAACTCAAAGTGCGACAAATTAAAAGCTCTTTCTGTTTTTTTTGTAAGTTCTCTTTTACTACCTGATTCGCTGTCTTATACTTTAATATCTTCCTAGGGTAATTATTCATCCAATCTTGGATCTCTTGGATCCGGCATTCACTTACAGTAGCTATATTTTTACCTTTTGGAATAAACCGCCGTATCATTCTGTTTTGATTCTCATTCGTGCCGCGTTCCCACGATGCATACGCATGGGCAAAATAAACTTTTGTTCTGCGCATTCCTTTTAATAACGAACTAACCTCGATTGACTTCCAATTAATAAACTCTACCCCATTATCAAAGGTTATTGACTTAAATTTAGCCCGGAACATTGAGCCGTATTGTCTTTCCAACCCGTCGATGGCTTCCTGTACCGCTTCTTGCGTCGTTCGTTCAACCTTCACAATAATCTGTTCTCTTGATTTTCGTTCAGTAAGCGTCATTAAGCCGGCCTTTGTTTGTCGCGGCCCCTTAACGCTATCTCCTTCCCAATGACCGTATTCCTCTCGCGTATTAATCTTCTCGGGCCGATTCTCTATGCTTCGCCCTAATCTATTGGTATAACTTACGCGTACGACGGGCTTATAACCGCGTTTCTTACGCTTTCTTTTCTCCCACAAATTTTTATTACTGATTCCAAAGAATATCCCCTTTTCAATATAATTATAGAGCGTCTTGGTGCTAATCGTCTTTTCAAACTTTAGCTGTTGCACCCGGATCTCGCCGATTATCGCATCAGGTGAATACCGATCCTCCAGCAACCTTTGCCTGATATGCTCTTCTAAGTGATGATCTTTGCCGATTTTCAATGAACGTTCTTTATTTTTCCCGAGCTTTACGTAATTTGCCTGCCCGACATGCGCTCGATACGCTTCTTTCTCGCTTAAATCGGTCTGTAGCCTCGTCACCGTACCTCGCTTTATTTCACGATAGATCGTCGACTTATCCCGCTGAAGAATTCTTGCTATATCTTTAACTTCTTTCTTGATTCCTATTAACGCTTCCAGTTTAATCCGTTCGCTTAGTGATAAATGCTCGTATTTCTGCTTTTTAATGCTAAAATGTATTCGCTCCATATGATCTCCTGTCTTTTTGTTTGCTCGTACTTACAAAATAACAGGTTTTTTACGATCTGTGGAGCTTTTTTATTCGCACTTACGATTACAATTCACAGGGCGGGCGGGTTAATACTTTTCTCTAAATTTCTGCTTTTTTAAAAGCGTTCTTGACGAATTTAAGATACTCAAGGCTATCTTTCTCTCCTACAAAGAATCCCCCGTCATAAAGATTAACGTTGCGCTCCTGCCTCATCTTATTGCCGAGCACAAGGATATCCTCATCCTTAAGCAGTTGGCTAAGTTTTTCCAAAATCTTAACATGATGGCCGGCCGTACTTCTTACTTTGTACCCTTTCTTGGCAATGAGCGCTATGCCTAATTTCATAAGCGCATCATAACTGAATTTAAAAATAACATCCGGAATATCTGAACCTTGCGCTATCTTCAGGTCATGAAGAGCAGACTTTAAAAATTGTTCAATTTGCTCCTCTTTAATGGGGAATTTTTGAAAGTGTTGACTTTCAAAATTGATCATATAAGCCTTATAGTTTTGGTTTTGAACACGCTATTTAGAAAAGGGTCTTTATTCTTTTTCTTCGCCTCGAATTCTTTCAAGCTTAAATTCATTACATTAAACTCTCTGCCTGTATCCTTCTGTAATTTAGCGATAACTCTCTGTAATTCCAAAACAGAGTGCGAACCGATAGCCAGAATATCAATATCGCTTGAAGAATCCATCTTGTTGCTTGCGTATGAGCCGAATAGATAAGCTTCCTTAAGCCCTTTGATATTACTTATCATATCTTTAAGCCTTTTTTCTATGCCGTGGGTCTTTAGGAAAATCTGGCGGTAATGCTCCAAAACGGGATTATCCTTTGCAAGAAAAAAATACCTTTGCTTCCCGCGAAATTCGCTTTTTAAAAGGCCTTCTTTCTCTAATTCTTTAAGCTTGGTCTCCGTATTTTTTGGATCGAGATCTAAAATCCTTGCCAGCTCATTAATGTAAGCTTGAGCATCCGGATTCAGGAAATAGTAATCCAATAATTTTATTGCCACTTTTGAACGTAAGGATATCATCTTTTCACCATGTTTATGGTAATAAGTTACCATAAACATGGTCATTTTGTCAAGTAAATTATGCGAAACAGTCCCTAAGTTTTTTTGGCCTGGCTCGAAAAGTATCCGCCGGTAAGGGCATCAATGGAGGCGGTTAGCTCCTGCAGGCGCAGCTGTTTCTGCAGCCTCTTTTTAGATGCCTCTATCGGCAATTCGTCCATCTCAACCTTTATCCTCAGCCGCTCAAAATACAACTTGGTTACCTCATCCAGTATGTCATCGCGCAGCTGAACCATAAGTTTGGAGCGGACGTCAATGGAGGTCTGGTCGGGATTCCAGATCAGTTCGCTTAGGTCCCAGCTTAAGGTTACGTCCCAATCCAGCGCGTCTCTTCCCTTTGTCAGAACATCATCATATAATTTTGTGGTTGAACCACCCTCCCAGTGCCAGAGGTCGCTGGTATCCCTGCCTACCCCGGCGCTTAACTTAGGCAGGACGGCTTTAGCTGCTGCCTGCTTTCTCCAAAACTTGATTTTTTCAGGAGAGACCTCGGCATATTTAATCGCTGCTTTTTGCACTTCGCCGATTGCCGGCTCCCCTTCTGAATAAAAACCTAAGCGCTCCTGAAACCCTGAACCTTTCGCATCATCGGCCCTGCCCTTAAATAAACCTCTGTCGCAGGCGGCGTATAAATTGCCCTGATTATCCGCTGCCAGGAACCTCACCTCATCTGTGGTAAGGCCGAAAGAAAGCTCATGCCAGCGTTCGTCTCTGTATTCAAAGATTCCCCTTTCAGTAGCGGCATAAAGAGATTTCCCTGATGCTAAAATAAATCTTATTGACCTGCTCAACAGGCCGTATTCGCTAAGCACCTCCCACTCCTTGCCTTTATTATGGCTTACATACACGCCCCTTGAAGTGGCAAGGTAAACAGAATTCAAATCAAGAGGATTGCAGGCAATGTAGCTTATGTCAAAAGTATATCCCTCTTCTTCTGAATCATTAACCTCATCTTCGCTGTCAGCGCCGTTTTCCGAAAGCGCTGCTACAAAAACCCGCTCCCAACTGTCCTGCCCCTTCTCGATTGTGTACACACCGTCGCTTGAGGCGGCATAAACACAGCCTGCCGGGCTGTAACTGACCGCGAATATACGGTTGTTAGCAAGCCTGCCCATTGCCTTAACCCAGCTGCGGCCTTTATCCGTGCTTATAAAGAGGCCTTTTTGCGTCCCTAAATAAATTGCCCCCGCCGAAACAGCAACCGAGGCACAGTCGCTTTCAAGATAATCCCCTCCTTTAAAAATCCTCTTCCATGACCTTCCCCTGTTGCCGCTGTAAAACAACCCCTGGCCTGTGGCGGCGTAAATTGAATTAGGGGTGGCGGCATTGCACAATAAAAAATTAACCCTCCTGTTCTGGCCCCTTACCGAAAGGACCCTCCTCCAGCTCCTGCCCGCATCCTCGGACCTGAATACCCCGTGGCTATTGCCCATAAAAATAAGGCGCGGGTCCTGCGGATGAACCAGAACCGCGCCTATATCAGTTTCACCCCTTGCTATCTCCTCCCATACCATTTCCGCCGCCTGCGCTACTGTCAAAATCAAAGCATAACAAATTAATAAAACTAAAATCATTCTTTTCATTTTTATCACCTCCGAGTATTTAATCTTCCTCTTTATCATCATGGGCCTGAAATCCAATTATTTTCTTCTCTTTGACCGGCGGTAACTCAAGAAGCTGCTTTATAGCCTGAAAGACTATCGCAAATTGTTTATCGTATTTTGCCTCCATTTGTTCAATTTTACGTTTAAGATCCCTGTTCGTTAAAAGCATGCGCCTTAATTGAGTAAAGGCGCGCATAATCTGGATATTCACAAGTATCGCTTTCTTACTGTTTAATACGCTGGACAACATAGCTACGCCTTGCTCCGTAAATGCGTAAGGGAGATATTTAGAATACCTGCCTATTTCTAAGGTGCCAATTTGGCACCTTAGGATTTCCTGATATTCTTTCCGGGTTAATTGGATTAAGAAATCTGCAGGGAATCTTTCTATGTTCCTGCGCACCTGCCTATTCAGATGTTTTGTTTCCACACCATAAAGCTCGGATAAATCCCTATCCAGCATTACTCTTTTGCCCCGAAGAAATAGGATTTTTGAAGCAATTACCTCTACCGATACCGACTTAGGCATATTTACCACCTCCTCAAATGAAGCCATAACTTATAGAGTATTGATTTTAATACTCTACGACATAAGTTATTCGGCTGAATTTGACCATTGACATTTTTTAATAGGGAAAATAATTCAAGAAAATGTCAAGGGTTAAGTTCGGGCATATAAGTTATGTCGCATCTCTGCAGTAGGCTGCTCCATAACTTGTGCCCTCACTTAATAGACGCAAGGAGGCGCAAAATCTCACATAAAAAATGCTTAATAATTTAAACAGGGAGAATTATCCGCAGGGCAAAGGAAACTTAAATCTCATCTGGTTATTCTAAGGGGTGGGATTGGTGAGTGATCGGCTCATATCTCCTTCTAAATAAACCTACCTTTTATCTTGATAATTGCCGTTAATCTAAGTATAATTACTTTTGGGAGACTTAATAAATGCCTGTAGAAATTCCAAAAATTTATTACCTAATACTTTCCCTAGCAGCAATAGGCTTATTCCAAATATTAACACCAACATTCCGCTGGCTAGGCATCTTGCTTCAGAAATTTTTACAAGAAAAATTAAAGATAAAACGTCTATCCCTAAATTTAATACAAGGTATTTTACGTAATCTTCTTTTATTATTCGTAATATTATCCTCATTTTATCTCTTCTCTAAAATACCTAAAAAGATTGTAAATTTTGGAGATAATGTCTATATAAAACGTGATGAACAAACTGGACAACTAACTATCTATACTGAAGGAATTCCACAAGCTTCATTTAGTAAAGATGGCTTAATAGTATATAAAGACTTAGAGACCAAGGGTAGCATTTATGTAAGAGATATCGGCATTGACATGACAATGATAACTCCTGACGAAGTCTTGAATATCCTAAAAGGTGCAAAGGGAATAACACTAATCAGAGAAGAAATTGCAAAAGAAACTGCAAAAGAAGTCCTCAAGTCCTTAAAAACTGAGGGCGTTATAAAATAAATCCCTCTCTCTAAATAACCCTCCTATTTTTTACCTTCCGCTCTTCCCTTTGGAAAACCCTAAAAATTAATAGAAAGTATTATTTGGTTTTATCGGTTTCAAACGGTGCCAATAGAGGTATGATTAAGGTTAGGTCAGATGAATCGTAACTATGTCCAATTTTGCGGCTGGCAAGGCTTGGGATTTCGAGGGGCGTGGAGGCAAGGAGCAAAAACACAGTATTGAATTGCTGATATATCCTGCGAAGGGTTTGTGAGCGCACATTAGGAATTTTTTGGCAAATGTGTGCAAGGAATTACGAGCCGCTGGAGTATCGCCTGCCCCCCGTAAGACGCTACGGAAGCGGCGAGTAAACCGCAGCACACGGCAAAAAATTCCAGTGCGCGAAGAAAGCCCTAAAGCAGGATATAGCAGGCTAGGGGGAAAACAAGTATCTCCGAGAAACCCGAGGCTTGACAGACGCAAAACTGTATAAGAAGAAAAAGGGGACAGGGTTGAGGTTAAGAGGCTTTGCTAATAATTAACTTCTACCAGGTACAGGCCTCTTGCCGGGGCGGTGGGGCCGGCCAGCTTTCTGTTTTTTGCCTGGAGGAGCTTTTTTAAATAGCCCGGGCCAAACCTGCCTCTGCCTATTTCTATGAGTGTGCCGGCGATATTGCGGACCATATTGTAGAGAAAACCATCTCCCTCTATCTCTATGATTAAAAGCCCGGGGGGCAAACCTGCCTGATGCGCTTTTGCCTGACGGATGGAGATCCTTTTTATGGTTCTGATGGTAGTTTTGACGCTTGAGCCGCTGGCGCAGAATGAAGCAAAATCATGCCTGCCTAAGAGGCAGCGCGCCTCTTTGTGCATCAGGGCGGTATCCAGATGATGTGGATAAAAATAAGCCCCCTGTCTTAGAAGGGCTGATGGGTAAGGGCGGTTCAATATGCAATAACGGTAGGCCTTTGATTTTGCGCTGAATTGGCTGTGAAAACCGAGGGCCGCATCATGGGCCGCGGAAACCACTATATCCGCAGGCAGGTTCCCGTTTAAAGCATAACGCAGCCTATCCGCAGGGATTTTTGAGCTTGTCTTAAAGTTAGCTACCTGCGCTAAGGCATGGACGCCGCTGTCGGTCCTGCCTGAGACAATCAAGTGTATTTTTTCCTGAAGTATCTTGCGGAGGGTTTTTTCTAAAACTTGCTGGATAGTTTTTTTCTTACGACTACTCTGCAGCTGCCACCCTGCGTAATTTGTCCCGTCATATTCTATTTGAAGCCTGATATTACGTTGAGACGCCGACGTTCCCGGTAGGCGGCGTCGAAATCCGCCAACGTATTGATGGCGGACATTCGGCGATATCATTTTATCAATGCCTCGGCAATCTGGACGGCATTGGTGGCGGCGCCCTTACGCAGGTTATCGGCAACAACCCAAAGCCATAAACCGTTCTCTACAAAAGGGTCCCTGCGGATGCGGCCGATAAAAACCTCATCTTTGCCTTCCGTATCTTTGGGCATAGGATAAAGGCTGTCTTTGGGCTCATCCATAACGATAATACCGGGGGATTCTAAAAATAACTCTTTTACCTTATCCGGGGAAATTGTTTTTTCAGTCTCAATATATATTGATTCAGAATGCCCGGTCCTTACCGGGACCCTTACGGTAGTGGCGGAAATCTTAATTTTATCATCGTGCATAATCTTATGCGTCTCGCGCACCAGCTTCCATTCTTCGCTGGTATAATCATCCTCTACAAATCCTCCTATATGGGGAAAAACATTGCAGCCAAGCTGCTGGGGCATGCTCTTTTCTTGCGCGTTTACCTGTAAGTTACGGAAACCTCCCTGCGCTATAAGATGAATCTCTTCCTTTAATTGCTCAACCGCGCCCTTTCCTGCGCCGGAGGCAGCCTGCAGGGTAGTAACAACCACCCTCTTAATACCCGCTTTCTTATATATCGGCCATAATGCCGCCACCATCTGAATGGTGGAGCAGTTCGGGTTGGCAATTATCCCCTTGTGTTTTTTTATATCGGAGGCATTGACCTCCGGGACAACCAGCGGGACCTGGGGGTCCATACGAAAATCCGCGCCGTTATCAATAACCACTACCCCCCTTGCTATTGCCTCCGGGGCATAGGTTACGGCAGCCCCCTTCTCGCCCTCGGTGCCGGCAAAAAGAGCTATGTCTATCCCCTCAAAACCCTCGGGGGAGACGGCCTCTACCGAATAAGTATAGCCATCCACCTCTATATTTCTGGCAGAGCGGGCGAATACCCGCAGGTTTCCCACGGGAAAATCGCGCTGTTTTAATACGCGCAGCATCTCGATACCCACCGCACCCACACCCACAACACATACGTTATAAAGTGATTTTTTCATCTATAAATTAGCTGTTACTAAATCTCCGATTTCGCTGGTCGAATGCCCCATCTTTCCCGCGGCCAGGGACTTTAATTTTTTATCTACTATTTTTATAACCGAATCCTCCACCGCCTTTGCCGCCCTGGTTTCGCCTAAATTCTCAAGCATCATCCCCATAGCGCAAATTGCCGCCAAGGGGTTAATGACATTTTTACCGGTATATTTGGGGGCGCTCCCGCCAATAGGCTCAAACATAGACACGCCTTCGGGGTTAATATTGCCTCCGGCGGCAATGCCCATCCCCCCCTGAACCATAGCCCCTAAATCTGTAATGATATCCCCGAACATATTGTCGGTAACGATAACGTCAAACCACTCCGGGTTCTTAACAAACCACATTGTCGTCGCATCCACATGCGCGTAGTCGACCGCGATATCCGGGTAATCCTTTGCCACCTCGTCAAATACCCTCTGCCATAAATCCCAGGCATAGGTGAGCACATTGGTCTTGCCGCAGAGGGTGAGTTTTTTCTTATTATTGCGCCGGCGGGTATACTCAAAGGCATAGCGGATACAGCGCTCAACACCTTTGCGCGTATTATAGGAAATCTGGATTGCTACCTCATCCTTGGCGCCTTTATTGCGAAACTCCCCCATCCCCTTATAAAGACCCTCGGAGTTCTCGCGCACCACCACGAAATCAACATCCTGCGGCCCCTTGTCTTTTAGCGGGCAGAACTCCGAATTATAGAGCTTTACCGGGCGCAGGTTTATATACTGATCCAGCGCAAAGCGCAGGCGCAGTAAAATCCCTGTTTCAAGGATGCCGGGCTTGACAGCCGGGTGGCCGATCGCGCCCAAAAGAATCGCGGAATAATTTTTTAGCTCCTCAATATCCGCATCCTCAATGGTCTTGCCGGTCTTTAGATAACGCTCCCCCCCGAAGTCAAAGGCCTTGGCTGTGTATGCGAAGTCAAATTTCTTACCCGCCGCCTCTAGAACCTTTAGCGCCTCCCGGATCACCTCCGGGCCAGTCCCGTCTCCGGGAATAACCGCTATTCTATGCATACCGACCTTTCTTATTTAGATTTCCCAGAGGCACTGTATAGAAGACTTATTCAAAATTAAGGCCTGATTTTTTATTGATAATCGCGAAGAGCGTATTTCTGCGGCGGTCACGGCGATAAAGCTTTTCCTTTTATCATTGGCAAAATCCTGAACCCTTAACCCCGGGGTAATGTGTATAACCCCTTTAATCGAGCAGCCATCAAGACATAAAATATGAACTTTATGTTTTTCTTTTTCTGTCTTCATCTTGCGCTCTCCTTTTTAGACTTAACCCAATTTATTAAACCTTTCTGCCGGATAATCTCCTCTAAGAATTCGGGAAAGCCTCCTGTCTTATAAAGCTGGAGCCTAGTCTTGTTCTCTATTATACCACTAGTCAAGTCTATTACAAGTTCATCGCCTTGGCCTATCTTCTCTAGGTCTGCTTTCTTTAATTCCAGAAACGGCAGGCCGATATTAATGGCATTCCTGAAGAATATCGCGGCGAAACTCTCCGCTATTACCGCAGCAATACCGCAGCCCTTAATGCTAAGTGGTGCATGTTCGCGCGAGGAGCCGCAGCCGAAGTTCCTGCCGGCAACGATTATATCGCCTGCCCGGGCTTCTTTTACGAAATCCGGCCTGATGCTCTCAAGGCAATGCCTGCCTAATTCCGCGGCATCGCTGGAGACCAGGTATTTTGCGGAAATAATATCGTCGGTGTTTATATCGTCGCCGAGTTTGTGGACGTTGCCTTTAAGTATCATAGGTTAAGGTTAAGGTTAAGGTTAAGGTTAAGGTTAAGATTTCTAAACCTAAACCTTATCCTAATCCTTCTTAACTATTTCCCCCGGATGCGTAATCCTGCCGGTTATTGCTGAGGCCGCGGCAACCGCGGGGTTTGATAAATATACAAAGGATTTCGGGCTGCCCATCCTGCCGATAAAATTGCGGTTGGTAGTAGCCAGGGCAACCTCCCCCTCTGTCAGGATTCCGGCGTGGCCGCCAAGGCATGGGCCGCAGGTAGGAGTAGAAAACACCCCTCCTGCCTTAATGAATATCTCTGCCAGGCCCTCTTTTACCGCCTCCAGATAAATCTTTTGCGTTGCCGGGATTACGATTAATTTTAACCCCGCTTTGGCCTTTTTGCCTTTTAGAATTCCTGCCGCAACCCTTAAGTCGGAAATCCTGCCGTTAGTGCAGGAGCCTATCACAACCTGGTCCAGTTTGACCTTCTTTAGTTTGCTTACCGGCTTGACGTTGCCGGGAAGATGCGGGCAGGCAACCTGCGGCTGGAGTTTTGAGACGTCGTATTCATATATCCGCTCATAGCAGGCATCTTTATCGCTTTTTAAATTCGTCTCTCGTCTCTCGTCTCTCGTCTCTCGCCCATCATCCCTGCCTGTCCGGCAGGCAGGCCTCATCCCTCGTCTCTCCCTTGCGGCTTCTTTAATATAATCTCGGGTAATCTCGTCCGGCTCGATAATCCCGGCGCGCGCGCCGGCTTCAATGGCCATATTGCTCATCGCAAACCTGCCATCCATCCCCAGGCGCCTGATTACCGGGCCGCTAAACTCCATTACCTTATATATGGCCCCGTCTACGCCGATATCCCCTATGGTAAAAAGAATCAGGTCCTTTCCGCCGACCCATTTTTGCAACTTACCCTTATACTCAAATTTTATGCTCGGCGGAACTTTCAGCCAGCACTTCCCGTCTATAAAAGCGCGCGCCAGGTCTGTGGAGCCGACGCCGGTAGAGTAACACCCTAACGCCCCGTAAGTGCAGGTGTGCGAATCCGCGCCAATCACAAAATCCCCCGGCCGCACTAATCCCTGCTCAGGCAGAAGAGCATGCTCTATGCCCATACGCCCGACTTCAAAATAATTGCCGATTTCCTGCTCGGCGGCGAAATCAGCCAGGATTTTACAGTTGTTGGCGCTGCGGGCATCCTTGGCCGGGGCGAAATGGTCCGGCACAAGGACGATTCTGTTGCGGTCAAAGACTTTCTTAAATCCGGACTTTTTAAATTCCCTGATTGCCAGGGGGGCCGTAATATCATTGCCCAGCGCAAGGTCAACCCTGCACTCTATAAACTCGCCCGGCTTTATTGCCTTTTTATCGGTATGGGCAAGCAGGATTTTTTCAGCGATTGTGTAGGACATAATTATTAAAAGGTTTAGGTTGAGGTTGAGGTTAAGATTTCTAAACCTTAACCTTATCCTTATCCTAAATCTAAATCTATTTAAATTTCCTCACAATGAGAGTCGCATTATGTCCGCCGAAACCCAGGGAGTTAGACAAACAAATATCAACCGGCGCCTGGCGGGCGGTATTAGGGACATAATCAAGGTCGCAGTCTGGGTCGGGGTATTCATAATTTATCGTGGGGGGAACTATCTGGTCTTTTATGGCAAGGCAGCAGGCCACAAACTCTACTCCTCCGGCAGCGCCTAAGAGATGGCCGGTCATCGACTTGATGGAAGAAACCATTACCTTTTTCGCATGAGCCCCAAAGGCAATCTTTATAGAAAGGGTCTCTATTTTATCGTTTAACCTCGTGGAGGTCCCGTGGGCATTGATGTAATCTATTTCTTCGGCCGCTATGCGGGCGTCTTTTAAGGCTAATTCCATTGCCCTTGCCGCGCCCTTGCCGCTGGGGTCAGGGGCGGTCATATGATAGGCGTCGCAGGACATGCCGTAACCTGTAATTTCCGCATAAATGCGGGCACCTCTTTTCTTGGCGTGCCCTAACTCCTCAAGCACGACCAAACCACAGCCTTCAGCCATTACAAAACCATCCCGCTCCCGGTCAAAAGGCCGGCTTGCCTTTTGCGGCTGGTCATTCCTTCTAGATAATGCCTTCATAGCGCAGAAACCGCCTATGCCGGTTCTGGTAATACAGCTCTCCGTCCCGCCGGTGACCATAACATCGGCATCCCCACGCGCCAGAATCCTAAATGCGTCTCCTATCGCATGCGAGCCGGAGGCACAGGCCGTAGCCACGCAGGAATTAGGCCCTTGCAGGCCAAAGATAATACCCACCTGACCGCTGGCTTCATTAACAATAAGCATAGGTATAAGAAACGGGGACATCCTGGAAGGGCCCCTTTCAAGATAAATACTGTGCTCTCTTTCTATGGTGCCCAGGCTTCCGATGCCGGAGCCGATTAATGAACCTATGCGCGTCCTATCCTCCTTATCAAGCTCTAAACCGGAAGACTCTATAGCCTCTTTGGCAGCGGCAACGGCATATTGGGTAAATTTGTCCATCCGTTTTATGTCTTTATGGGTTAAGCCGTAAGAAGCAGGGTTAAAACCCTTGACCTCTCCGGCAATACGCGAATCAAAAGCCGCAGGGTCAAAGCTCGTAAGCGGCCCCACGCCACTCTGGGAGTTCTTTATGGCCTCCCAGAAGCTTTTAATATCGTTGCCTAGCGGAGAAATTACCCCCCAGCCGGTAACTACCACTCTTTTTTCTTGCATAAGCTTAGGCCTCACTTTCCCGCCAAGCTATTTCAGAAAGGACGGGATCCCGCCCCTCAAATAAAACGATAGGGCGGGAAAAATTTACCCCGCTCATAAGCAAAAGCAACAAAAGCGGGGCAAACCTACGAATAATCTATATCAAAATTAATTTTTTACTTGCTGGCCGTCTTCTCGTCTATGTATTTAACCGCCTGTCCTACCGTAGTAATCTTCTCCGCGTCTTCATCGGGGATTTCAATACCAAACTCTTCCTCTAGAGCCATAACTAACTCTACCGTATCCAGCGAATCCGCGCCAAGATCATCTACAAAAGATGCCTCAGGAGTAACTTCTTCAGGTTTTACTCCCAGCTGCTCCGCTATTATTGATTTAACCTTCTCCTGTGCTGCCATTGTTTTCCTCCTTATTTTTAAGCCATTACCATTCCGCCATCCACTACAATCGTCTGGCCGGTAATATAATCGGCTCCTTCGGATGCCAAAAACATACAGGCCCCCGCAACATCGCCGGGGCTGCCGAACCTTCCCAGCGGTATGGCCTCTTTCATCTTGTTTTTCAGTTCCTCGGGAAGCCTGGCCGTCATTTCGGTTTCTATAAAACCCGGCGCTACCGCGTTGACGTTTATCTTGCGGCTGGCTAACTCCTTGGCTGCTGTTTTTGTAAGAGCGATTATCCCTGCCTTTGAAGCGGAATAATTTGCCTGTCCGGCATTGCCGATTATGCCGATGATGGAAGCGATATTTACAATCTTGCCGCTGCGCTGCTTAATCATCGGCCTAGATACGGCTTTTATGCAATTAAAAGAACCGCTTAAGTTTACCTTAAGCACCGCATCCCACTGCTCCTGGCTCATCCGCAGAATAAGATTATCCTTGGTTATGCCAGCATTGTTAATTAATATATCAACCTTTGAGAATTTGTCAAGAATTTTATTTATCGCCGCAGCGACATTTTCCGGGCCGGTAACATCCATCTCTAAGCTTATCGCCCTCCTGCCCATGGCTTCAATATCGGCGCAGGCCTTATCCGCATCCGCTTTATTTATATCGCCGACGGCTATGTCAGCCCCCTCTTTGGCAAAAGCCAGGGCAATGGCGCGGCCGATCCCCCTGCCGGCGCCGGTAACCAGGACAACCTTATCTTTAAAGCGCATTTATCGCCTCTTTCTTCTCTATGCTTATCACCTCGGCGCTATTATCTATGCGCCGCATAAGGCCTTTCAGGATACTGCCGGGACCAAATTCAAAAAATTTAGTTACGCCTTGCGAAAGGATAAATTTCATAGAATCCGACCATTTAACCGGCGAATACATCTGGCGTACCAGGTTTTCCGTTATCTCTTTGGGCGCCTCCTGCGGGCGAGCCGTATAGTTACTCACCACCGGCGCTATAGGAGCGGATATCTTAGCCTTGTCCAGGAAGTGTTTAAGCTGGGCTGCTGCCTCAGACATTAATGACGAGTGAAATGCCCCGCTTACCTCCAGTTCAATCGCCCTCCTGGCGCCCGCTTCTTGAGCAAGGCGACAGGCCCGGGCAACCGCATCTTTGCTGCCGGAGATAACAATTTGATTCGGGGCGTTGATGTTGGCGACCTCGGCGCCGCTCTCCAAGCATATGCCTTCTATCTGTTCAAGGCCCAAATCTAATATTGCCGCCATAGCTCCGGGGCGTTTACGCGCCGCCTCCTCCATAAGTTCAGCCCTCTTACTGACAAGCCTCAAGCCCTCATCAAAAGCCAGGGCCCCCGCGGCTATTAAGGCGCTGTATTCGCCAAGGCTCAAGCCCGCCATAAAGGCCGGCTTTACATCCACTCTTTTCTTAAAGGCCTCAAAGGCCGCGATAGTTACGGTTAAAATCGCCAGCTGGGAAATGTTGGTGCATTTAAGCTTTTCCTGCGGCCCATTGAAGCAGAGGGCCGCTAAATCAAACCCAAGCACCTCATTCGCCTGCTCAAATACCGCCTTGCTTTCGGGAAAAGATTCATATAAATCCCTTCCCATGCCTATGTATTGGCTCCCCTGGCCCGCAAATAGATAGGCTACCATTTTATAACACAGCCGCCCCAGACTAACCCCGCGCCAAAGGCATCTAAAAGAACGATGTCGCCTTTCTTAATCTTCTTCTTTTTTACCGCCTCCACCAGCGCTGTGGCAGTGGAGGCCGAAGACATATTTCCGTATTTCTCTATATTAAGGTAAATCTTCTCCTTGGGCAACCCTAATTTCTTCGCCATAGCCATTATAATGCGCACATTTGCCTGATGCGGAATAACCAAATCTATATCCTTGCACTCCAGGCCCGCCCGCTTTAACACAATCTGCGCTACCTCGGCCATAAGTGTCACCGCCAGTTTAAACAACTCATTGCCCTGCATCTTGATATAATGCATCCGCTTATTTAGAGTCTGGCGGCTGGCCGGCATCCTTGAACCACCGGCAGGAATCGTAAGCAATTCTTTTTTTGAACCGTCGCTGTTAAGGTAGGTGGAAAGTATCCCGCCTGATTTTACCTGCGAAAGGACAACTGCCCCCGCGCCGTCACCGAACAAAACACAGGTATTTCTGTCCTTCCAGTCGGTCACGGAAGAAAGGGTCTCCGCCCCCACTACCAACGCATTCTTATAGGTGCCGCAGGCGATAAACTGCTGGGCAACGATTATGGCGTAGACAAAACCAGCGCAGGCAGCGCTTATGTCAAAACAGGCGGCATTTTTAATGGAAAGCGCATCCTGCAGAATACAGGCTGTTGAAGGGAAGGCTAAATCCGGCGTGATGGTAGCAACAACTACTAAATCTATATCCGCGGGCCTAAGGCGGGCATCTCTTATCGCCCGCCTGGCCGCCCGTACCGCCAAGTCGCTTGTTGCTTCATTTTGAGCTGCTAATCTGCGCTCTTTTATCCCGGTGCGGGTGGTAATCCACTCATCAGAGGTATCTACCAGCTTTTCAAGATGAGCATTGGTTAATATCTTTTTCGGCAGGTATTCGCCTACTCCGATAATGCCTACCCTGCGCATGTCTTTGCTATCGCCTCCAGGATCTTTTCGTTGAACTTACGTTCGACCTCTTCCTTGGCCACCCTGATGGCATTTTTGACCGCCCTGAGGTTTGAACGGCCATGGCCGATGATTACCACACCGTTAATCCCCAGCAAGTGCGCCCCGCCGTATTCGGCATAATCAAGCTCTTTCTTAAAACGCGAAAGGCTGAGCTTTAGAAAAATTGACCCAATCTTGCCCCAGATATTGCTCAAAAGATGCCTCTTCAAGAAAACCTGCATTGTTTCAGCCACGCTTTCAGAAACCTTCAGGGCGATATTACCCACAAAACCATCGCAGATAATAATGTCACATTTGCCCGCGTATAAGTTTCTACCCTCCAGATTCCCGATGAAATTAAGGCTGCTCTTCTCAAGCAGTTCGTGCGTCTCTTTGAGAAACTCCGTACCCTTGGCTTCTTCTTCGCCAATATTCAGAAGGCCGATAGTGGGATTGGGCCTGTTTAAGATATGGCGAAAATAGGCATCGGCCATAATGCCGTATTGCAATAACTGTATCGGCTTAGGGTCAATGTTTGCCCCTACATCAACTATTAAAGAGATGCCCTTTAAGGTCGGGGCGATAATCGCAATGCCGGGCCGCTGGATTCCCGGCAGCATCCCCAGGCCTAAAGTCGCCGCACAGACAACTGCCCCGGTATTGCCTGCGCTTACAAAGGCATCGGCCTTGCCCTCCTTAACCAGGTTTATGCCTACGACAATAGAAGAGTCTCTTTTGCGCCTGACGCTGGTCGCGGCCGGCTCGCACATACCGATTACCTCTTTGGCCGGATGCACCGAAATCCTGCCGCCTTTATATTTGCATTTATTAAGCAGCGCAGTTACGGCTGTTTCATCGCCTACAAGGATGATATCAACATCATATTCCTTGGCGGCGGCTATCGCGCCTTCAATTACCACCCTGGGCGCATGGTCGCCCCCCATGGCATCGACTACTATTTTCATATTTTATGAGGATAAGGATAAGGATAAGGTTAAGTAACGCTCAACCTGAACCTCAACCTTAACCTTTTATTAACTTTTCTTTTTTCTCTTCTCTTTGACCTTAACCTCAATAACTTGCCTGCCGTTATAGTAACCGCAAACAGGACAGAGGCGGTGCGCCAGCTTCGGCTGTTTGCACTGCGGACAGGGAGCAAGGTTAACCGGAGAAAGTTTATAATGCGTACGGCGTTTTCTGCCGCGCGTCTTGGAATGTCTTTTCTTAGGTAAGGGCACTATTGACTCCTTTCAGTCGCTGGAAAATTCAAATTTCAAAATCCAAATTCTAAACTATAACCTGCAATTACATTTCCCTTCATTTAAATTACTGCCGCATCCCGGACAAAGCCCCCGGCACTCTGTCCGGCATAAAGGCTTTATCGGATAGTCAAGCATAAATTCATCTCTTATATCGGGATTTAGATCAATGGTCGGGGCGCTGTTATCCGCCTGATAATCCAGGCAAAACTCCCTTTTAAAATCCCTTTCAAATACTCCCAGGCAGCGGCTGCAGATACAGGAAAGCCGAATTTGCGCATTCACCTCAACGTTAAGGACGTTGGTAATACTGCGAACTCTTGCCGTTATCTGCAGCGGAGAGCATATTTTAATTATATCGGTCTCTAAATCCAACTCCTTGGCGGAAATCTCTTCTCTTAAGATTAACCCTTCCGGCGGTATCTGGCGTATATCTATCTTCATAACATTGATTACGCAGATTCATACTGATGATTTAATCTGTGCAATCTGCCATTTCATCTGTGTAATCATAATTTCTGTAACTTTTTCTTAAGTGCCTCTTCCACAAAACCAGGGACAAAGCCGGATAGGTCAGCGCCCAGGACAGCCGCTTCTTTTAAAAGCCTTGCTGAAAGATAACTATACGACTCATGCGGCATAAGAAAAATAGTCTCTACCCGCGATGAAAGCTTTCTGTTAGTCAGGGCCATCTGAAATTCATATTCAAAATCAGAAAGCATGCGCAAACCGCGGACTAAAACCTTGACTTTAAGTTTATGCGCATAATCAACCACTAAGCCCTGAAAACTTTCAACCCTGACCCCCTCTAACCCGGAAACTGCCTTTTCGAGCAGTTGGACTCTCTCCTGCACGGTAAACAAAGGCTTCTTATAGGGGTTATGGGCCACTGCTACCACAACTTCAGAGAATATCTCCTGCGCCCTTTTTATAAGGTCGATATGCCCATAGGTAACGGGGTCAAATGTTCCGGGATATATTGCTATTTGGCACATTTAATTACTAAGGTTGAGGATAAGGTTAAGGATAAGGTTAAGATTAAGATTTCTAAACCTTATCCTCAACCTCAACCTTAACCTCTTCTTCGATAAAATGACAGAACAGTATCTCCGTATCTATTTTGCCTGAATAAAGTTAAGCCTCCTGAGGCCTCCGGGAGAACATCTTTCTTAAAATGCTGAACAACTATTAAACCATACTGGTTTAATATATCATAATGCCCCAGCGCTTGCAAGATTTTTTTTGACATGCCTTTATAATAAGGCGGGTCAAGAAAGATTATATCAAATTTTCTCTCCTCTTTATGCAATGCCGCCAGGGCGCTCTCTGCCTCCCGGGGATACAGGTTGCAGGCCTTTATCTTCAATGATTCTATATTGTTACGTATCGCCGCCAGGCAATCGTGATTTGACTCTACCAGAGCCAGCTCTGAAGCCCCCCGGGACAGCGCCTCAAAACCCACAGCGCCTGAACCGGCAAACAACTCTAAAAAGGATAAACCCTCAATATCCCCCAGTATGTCAAATAAAGCCTCCCTCACCCTTCCTTGAGTAGGCCTGATAGCCTTCGGCGCCTTTATTGCCCTGCCTTTATACCTGCCGGATATAATCCTCATTATTTCAGAAATCTCAAGGCCAATTCTGCCGCCTGAATCCCTGATATAAAACAGGCATGCACGCCCCCGCCCGGCCTGGTCCAGGCTCCGGCTAAAAACAGGCCTTTGATTTTAGTAACCTGGGCTAACCGCTTTATACCGGCTTGATTGACGGTCTGGGCAAAACCATAAATCGCCCCTTCAGGCGATGGCCCAAACCGGGCAATAGTCTTCGGGGTAGCTATTTCCATAACTTCAATGCATTTGGAAAGGCCGGGTAAATATTTTTCGACACGGCGGATTAATTTATCTGCTGCCTGCAGTTTCTTATTTTGATATTCCTGGCGCCCCAGGTTTTCCCAGTTTGAATAGGCATCCAGCGTAAAAATCAAAAGCGTCCCCTTGCCTTCGGGCGCCAGGGCCCGGTCAATCTGCGCATGGTCAACTAAACTTATTGAAGAGTTATCGTAATCCCCGGAAAGAGAATATTGAAAATTCTCATCGTGGTTATAGTTGTTACATAAAAACCACATAAACTGCTTCATCCCCAAACTCTCAGCGGGAACCTTTAGCCCCAAATATACCTGAAAAGCAGATATGGATTTTTCCAGAGAAAACAATTTTTTGCGGTAGCTCTCTCTTACGGCATCATTGTCCGGGAAATTAACCAGGGTATCAAAACAATTGGCATTTGAAATTATTGTCCCGGCTTTAAGCTCCTGCCCATTTTCGGTAAGCACGGCTTTTGCCTGGTTATCTACCCCGGTAATTATTTTTTTTACCGCGGTATTAAACCTTACCTCAGAGCCATTTTCCTGAATCTTATTGGCCATAGCCTCAAAAAGCCGCCTAAAACCGCCCTTTATGTAACAGGTTGGGTTATAGTGATAGCCGTTAAAGAGTATCAAAAAATAAAAAGCGGAAAGCCTGCTCGGCGGCAACCCTGAAAAACCCCAAATGCTCGGAATTATTGCTTTTAATTTCGGGTCTTGGATATGCTGCTGGATAAACTGCTCCGTAGTAAGGCTGGATGCCTTAATCATATCCGCAGAGGCAAAAGCAGCCATTATCTTTTTCATCTGCCCGGGGGCGCCGGGAGCATTAAATACGGCTAATGTTTTATAAAAACTATCGAAATCAGAGAACAATTTATCGATATTGCTTTCTTCCTGAGGAAAAGTTCTTTTTAGAAAACTTATGAAATTATTGCAGTTAGAGTCTACGGTAAAATCATGCTCGGGGTAGCTTACGCGCACAAAATTATTTAATTCAATAAAGTCAACTTCTTTGGCAACGCCGGCCTCCTCTAAGAAATTCCTTATCCTTCCGTCTTTAGATAAAGCATCAACGCAATGCACCGCTGATTCAAAAGTATAGCCCTTCCTGTTAAAACAGGTGGCAAAGCCTCCGGGGCGGGGCTGTTTTTCCAACAAAATTACTTTTTTCCCGGAGCCGGAAAGTTTTAAGGCAGAGGCTAAACCTGCCGCTCCCGCGCCTAAAATTATCGCATCGTATTGCATAGCTATTTTGACAACCTGTTTAAAAAATTAACTGTCTCCCGGGCAACCTTGTCTTTTTCCTGGTCGATAGTTATCATGTGATAACTATCTTCTAAGACGACCAAAGACTTATCAGGCGAGCCGATATTATCAAAGACAAACTGCGCGTTTTTAAGGCTGGCCATATCATCCTCTCTGGCATGGATTATGAGGATGGAGTTCTTAACCGAGGAAATTTCTTTTTCTACTGCCTTGGTAAGAAGGGAATGCTGGTAAAGGCTGGAAACCGGAAAAAAAGGGCTGCCGAAAAGCATAACTTTATTATCAAACTTAGAGGCGCTTGCATTCTTATAGAACCTCTGGAAGTGCGCCCGCAGATATTCGTCCTTTATGCCGTAAGGCCAGGCCTCCCTGACATTGACGATATTCCTCAAGAAAGGGATATGCCAGCCGATTTTCATAAAAACTTTTCCCCTGCCCAGCGACCAGCCGTCAAAAAACACCGTGGGGGCAAACGCGATGATCCCGCTGACATCACCGGGAAACTTATAGGCAAGATGCACCGACATAAGCGCCCCCATAGACAGGCCGCCGACAAAAACCTGGCGGTAATCATTCTTTAGCTGCTGCAGGCTGCGGATACAACTGTCGGCTATCTCCTGCCAGGTAACTTTCCTTAACTCTGCGAGGGAACTGCAGTGCCGGGGCAGGGTATTGCACATAACGCTATAACCGGCCTTATGTATCTTGCGGCCTAAATACCCCATCTCCGACGGAGTGCCGGTTATCCCGTGGATTAAAAGCACGGCCTTATCGCTATCGGATTTTAGAAAAAAACTATATTTCTGCGATGTATTATTTTCCATATTTCCTTAATGCCAGGCAGGCGTTGTTGCCTCCGAAAGCAGAAGCATTATTTAATGCTACATCTACCTTAGCGCTTCTTGCGGTATTCGGTATGCAGTCAATATCGCATTCCGCATCAGGGGTCTTAAAGTTAATCGTGGGGGGCATAATTGCGTTCTTTAAAACGAGGCAGCAGGTTACCGCCTCAATTGCCGAGGCCGCGCCCATAGTATGGCCGAGCATAGACTTGATGGAGCTGACCGGCAGCTTCTTTGCATGCTCCCCGAATGCTTTCTTGATTGCCAGGCATTCCTCCTTGTCGTTAGAGAGGGTGCCTGTGCCGTGGGCGCTAAAGTAACCCACATCATCGGGCGCTAAATTACTTTCTTGAAGCGATTTTTCTATCGCCTCCTTAATCCCTTCGGAGTAAGGAGCAGTCATATGATGGGCATCGCAGCTTAAACCATAACCCAGAATTTCCGCATAGATATCGGCCCCTCTGTTTAAGGCATCTTCCAGGGGCTCTAAAACCAAGGCTGCCGCGCCCTCTCCCACCATCATCCCTTTTCTATTCTTATCAAAAGGCTGGCAGGCCTGGGGGGCAATTGCCAACAGCCGGTTAAAACCGGTAAAGGCGATCCTTGAAAAGGCATCCGCGCCGCCGGCCAGCATCATATCGGCCCTTCGGCTCCTGATCAAGTCATATGCATATCCGATAGCGTAATTACCTGCCGCGCAGGCAGTGGCGATAACGTAATTGGGGCCTTTTAATCCAAACTCTATCGCCACATTGCAGGAAAGCACATTGGCCGGCAGCCGGCAGATTAAATCGGGGTTAAGGGCCCCCTCGCCGTTTTTTACCCAGCTTTCATTAACCTCCTGAAAAATCTGTGCTTCTGCCATAGTCGTGCCCATAACCACGCCGAATCTCTGTTTATCGATACCGGCTAAATTTAATTTTGCGTCGCCGGCGGCAAGCTTGGCGGAACTTACGGCAAGGCAGGAGGCGCGGCCTAATCGTGTCAGTTTTTTGCGCTCAATAAAATCCTGAGGGTTAAAATTTTTTATTTCGCCGCCGTAATGGTTTGGGAAATCCGAGGTATCAAAGGAGGTTATTTTACTTATCCCTGACTTACCGCTTATAAGTGCGGCCCAGAAATTATCTTTGCCGATGCCGATTGAGGATACTACCCCCAGTCCGGTTACAACAACGCGCCTGCTCATTTAGGATTTTTTTACGCTGAAAGTTAATTCACCTCTGGCTACTTCTCTATTATCCACTTCGGCAACGGCGTTTACAATTGCCGCCGCGGAAATTACCTTTACGGGCGTAACCGTAATCTTGAGCTGGTCGCCGGGAAAAACCGGCTTAAGGAACCTTATCTTTACGCAAGCCAGGTAATACGCCGGCGGCTTTTGGGAAACCTTTGTCTCGGGAGAATAAAAAAGTATAATCGCTGCCTGCGCCATAGCCTCAATGAGCATTACCCCCGGCATAACCGGCTCGCCGGGAAAATGCCCGCCGAAATAAGCTTCATTTATGGTAACGTTCTTGACCGCCACAACCTTCTTATTAGTCTCCAGCTGTAGCACCTTATCAATCATCAAAATAGGAAAACGCTGCGGCAATATTTTCTGTATCTGCTCTATGTTAATTGCTTGCATCTTTTTTCTGGTTTAGGTATTCCCGGGCTACGGCAATCGTATCCTTCAGAGTAGTCAACTGCATCAATTTCTCTTCCGGAATGGAGATTTTATATTTCTTCTCAATAGCAGCCAGAATCTCAAGCGCCATCATTGAATCCATCCCGAGGTCCTCGAAGAATTTGGCCTCGGGGGAAATCTCGGCCGGGTCCTTCTCAACAATCTCGGCTATTATATTCCTGATTTCATTTTCAATTTCCTGCATCTGGCCTCCTTATTGAATAAATAAGCCTCCGTCTACTACAATAACCTGTCCGGTTATAAAACTTGCCGCATCGCTTAGAAGAAACTTAACCGCCTCCGTAACATCGCCGACATTACCGAACCTCTCTAAGGGTATCTGTTTTTTTAACTTTTCCTTATAATCCTCTTTTAAACCTGCAATCATATCCGTCTCAATAAAACCCGGGGCGAGGCAATTAACCCTGATATTGTAAGGGGCAACCTCCTTAGCCAGGGATTTACTAAAGCCGATTATGCCGGCCTTGGAGGCGGCATAGTTGGTCTGCCTGCCCATCCCGGCGATGCCGCTTACAGAGGTAATATTTACGATATCACCCCTCTTCTGTTTTAAAAAGGTAACGATGGCATTGCGGGTAACATTGAATACCCCGGTCAGGTTAGTGCCTATAACCTCATCCCATTCCTCTTTAGCCATCATCATCAACGCCTTATCTTTGGTAATACCGGCGTTGTTTATCAGGATATCCAGCCTGCCGAAAGCCTGCTTTGTCTTTTCTATGAGTTCTTTTGCCTTATCAAAATCCCGCACATCTATCTGCAAGGCCAGGGAATTTCTGCCGATTTTCTTTATCTCCTGCTGGAGCCCTTCAGCCTCTTGTGTGCTTTTTAGATAAGTAAAGGCGACATCCGCGCCCTCTGCGGCAAGCATCAAAACAATAGCCCTGCCAATTCCCCTTGTCCCGCCGGTAACTATGGCCGCTTTGTCTTTAAACATCATCCCCTACTATCCCTTACTGCCCCATACTACCCCTTAAACTTACTAATCACCATACTAGAATTACACCCGCTCGGCCCGAAGGCGTTAAGCAAGGCACTGCTTATTTGGCAATCGCAGGCAGGGCCTTTTTCCCGGTAATTAATCGTCGGCGGGACGGCCTGCCTTTCTAGGGCGCCTACGGCCGCGGCCGCCTGCAAAGCGCCGCCTGCGCTAAAGCACTCCCCGATCATAGGCTTGATGGAGCTTATTTTTAACTCTTGGACGCCTGCTCCAAAAACATCCTTTATTGCAACCGCCTCCATTGCGTCGACATCCAGGCTTGAGTTTGCTCCGGAACAGATGTAATCAATATCCTGCGCGTTAATTTGCGCCTGATCAAGGGCAAGGCACATTGATTTTTTTAACCCCTCTGCCTGCGGATTATAGCTGCTATCAAAGGCATTGCCAAAGCCGTCAACACAGGCATAAATATGGGCCTTGCGCTTGAGGGCGGAACTTAAAGCCTCCAGCACTAAAATCGCCGCCCCCTCCCCCAGAATAAAACCGCCTCTTCCTTCCGCGCCCGCTAAAAATCCGCATTTGTAAAAACCCAAAAATGTCTGAAGGCATAGCTCCTCAACCCCGCCGGCCAGGACAACCTTGGCTCTTTGGGCCTTTAACATATCAACCGCGTAATTTATAGCATCAAGCCCGGCCGAAAAACCAGTCGATAAAGTGGCGTTGAAGCCCTTTATATTAAACCTTATGGAAACCTGGCTGGCCGGTGAATTTATAACCGTATTGGGAAAAAGCGCAGGATTAACGTAACGCGGCCCTTCAGTAAGCGCCTCCCGGTCAAAATCGCTGATACTCTTAATACTGCCCAAGGTGCTGCCTACAGCGATGCCGACATCCCGGGAATTCTCTTCGGTTATAACAAGCCCTGCGTCATCCAGCGCCATTTTGGCGGCAGAAGCCGCTAACTTTGTGCTGCGGTCTAAAGTACGCAGGCCCTTAGCCCCTAAAAATTCCTGCGCGGAAAAATCCTTTATTTGGCCGGCAGACTTTGCCTTTAAATGCGAAGCATCAAATAAAGAAATCGGCTTGATGCCGGAGAGGCCGCCGAATATCCCGTCAAAAAAAGCGTCCTTGCCGGTACCGTTGGAGGCTATTACCCCTAATCCGGTGATAACAATTTTGTCTTCGGGCATTTCTTTCTAATTAAACCATTAAATTATATTATTATATATGAATTACACAATTTCTCAAGACTATTTTATTCCAACAACCCCCTGCTCATCCGACAACCATCAGCCCTTCATATCCGGGAAACCTCTGCAGTAGTTTTTCTTTTAACAGGAGGTTCTGGCGCGCCTCCAGATTTGGGTCGCCGCCGATGAGGCGCCTGGCCTCCTCCCTTGCCCTCTTTAACAGTTGCATCTGCGCGAGCGGGTCTGCGATCTTTAGCTCAGTCAGGCCGTGCTGGAGCTTGCCGAAAAACTCCCCCGGCCCCCTGATCTTAAGGTCCTCCTCGGCTATCCGGAAACCGTCGCTAAATTTAACCATCGCCTCAAGCCGGGCCGCGGATCCTTGCGTATGTCCTTCAGAGAGCAGTATACAGAACGACTCTTTGCTGCCGCGGCCAATGCGCCCGCGTAGTTGATGCAACTGGGCCAGGCCGAAACGGTGGGCGTGCTCAATAATCATACAGGTTGCCCCGGGTATATCTATGCCCACCTCCAGCACGGTCGTAGAAACAAGCAGGCCCAATTGCCCTTCTTTAAATTTCATCATCGCCGCATCCTGCTCCTTTTGCTTCAATCTGCCGTGAATAAGCCCCAGTTTAAAATCTTTAAACTCAGTTTCCTTAAGCTCTTTATACATCTTTTCTGCTCCGGCTATGTCCAATGCATAAGACTCATCAATTACCGGATAGATAATATATGCCTGGCTGCCCTGGCGTAACTGCTGCCTGGCTATATCATAGGCGGCTCCTCTGTCCTTTTGTTTTAAAAGCATTGTCTTAACGGGCAGGCGACCGTAAGGAAGTTCGTTGATAACCGAAATATCCAGGTCTCCGTATAGAGTAATGGCCAGCGTCCGCGGGATGGGGGTGGCGGTCATAATCAATACATCCGGATTAATCCCCTTTTTAGGCAGGAGGGCGCGCTGTCCGACGCCGAATTTATGCTGTTCATCAATCACCACCAGCCCGAGATTTTTAAAGTTAACCCCTTCCCCTAATAACGCATGCGTGCCAATTACCAAATCAATTTTCCCTTCTTTTATCTCCTGATAAGTTTTGCCTTTTTCTTTCTTATCTAAACTACTGGTAAGCAGCCCTATATTTATTGACCTTTGACCTTTGACCGTTGACCCTTGACCTTTTATTTTTTCAAAATGCTGCCTGGCCAATATCTCCGTCGGCGCCATAAACGCCGCCTGATACCCCCCCTGGACAGCGATAATACAGGCGGCGGTTGCCACCACGGTCTTTCCCGAACCGACATCCCCCTGAAGCAGCCGCCCCATAGCCACAGGGGCAGACATATCCTGGGTTATCTCCTGCAATACTTTTTTTTGAGCAGGGGTAAACTCAAAGGGCAGGCTGCTGATAAAAGGCTCAAGCAGCGGCCCTTTTACGTTATGGGCGATGCCGTTTTTTTCTTTCTTTTTTTCTTTGCGTAAAAGTATAGGGAGCTGAAAAAGGAAAAACTCCTCAAAGGCCAGCCGCCGGTAAGCCTCTTTTTGCATCTGGAGGCCTTGCGGAAAATGTATATTAATCAGGCTCTGGGCTAAATTCAGCAGGCCGTTTCTATTCCTTATATCGTAAGGCAAAAAGTCGCCTGTCCTTGGGAGAAATTCCTCCAGCGCCTGCTTTATACTGCGGCGGATGTAGCGCTGGGTCATCCCCTCCGCAAGCGCATAGACCGGAACAAATTTATCGGCTATAGCGGCCTCCTCTTCGGAATAGAACTCGAATTCCGGAGAACTCATCTGCAGCCTTTCTCCGTAACGTTCCACTTTACCATAAAGCAATAACTGCGTGCCGGGCTTGAAATAGTTTTTAAGATACGGCTGATTAAACCATACGCAGAATATTTTTCCGCTATCATCGGCCACCGCAGCCTCGGTTATGCTAAAACCCCTCTTGCGGAATGAGTCGCGCTGTCCCCTTGCCAGGACAGATGCCTTTATGGTATAAGACTGGCCCTCTTGTAATTGCGAGATAGAAGAGAAATTCCTGCGGTCCTGGTAACGTTTGGGAAAATAATAAAGGAGGTTTTCTACGGTAGATATGCCTAACTTACCAAAGGCCTTAGCCCTTTTAGGCCCGACGCCTTTTAAGTATTGAATAGGTGTATCAAGTGAGTTTTTCATGCCTCAAAAAGGCAATCTGCGGCTCGTATGTAGTTATGATGCAATGCTTGAGACAACTTCGGTTGTGTTTGAGGCGGCTTGCCGGATTAACTCTGCCATAACTGCCTTTGATTGAACGCGGGAGGACTTTTCCCTAAGGGGACGGATTCCGTAGAGGCCCTTTGTATACCAGCTGAAAAATTTGCGGAAGACCATCACCCCGATCCTCTCCCCGTGAAAATCAACGCACATCTCCAAATGTTTAAGCATAGTATCTAAAAGTTGGCTTTTCTGCGGCTTATCAGTAATCAGGTTTTTTTCCATAAAATTACTTATCTGGCTGAATATCCAAGGGTTTCCCAGCGCCCCGCGGGCAGCCAGAACGCCGTCGCAGCCGGTCTCCTCAAACATTTTTTTTGCCAACTGCGCCGAAAAAATATCGCCGCTTGCGATTACCGGAATATCCAGTGCGCGCTTTGCCCGACGGATAGCATCATAATCTACCGCTCCGCTATACCCCTGCACCTTGGTCCTGCCATGAATAAAAACTGCCGCTATCCCCGCATCCCGGCATTTTAGGGCTAATTGCGTTATGTCCACAGAGCCATCATCCCAGCCGGTGCGGATTTTTACCGTAACCGGCACCCTTGATTCCTTAACCACTATTTTAAGGAGTTTATTTAATCTTGCAGGGTCCTTCAGAAGGCTAGCGCCCTCCCCTCTTTGCGTTACCTTTTTTACCGGGCAGGCGGCATTAAAATCCAAAAGGTCAAACTTATGCCCGGCGATAACCTCCATCCCCTTAAGCAAAAATCCGGGTTCGCAGCCTAACAACTGAACGCCTAAGGGCCTGTCCTTAGGGCAGGTGGCAAGCATCTTCAATGTCCTTTTGCTCTTATGGCTCAGCGAGCGGACATTAAGCATCTCCACAAAGCCCAGCTCAACCCCGAAGCCGCGGTTAAGCATGCGAAAAGGCAAATCCGTAATCCCGGCCATCGGCGCAAGGATAAGGTTTGAATTTAAATTTAGGCTGCCTATTTTAAGCATAGAGATATTATCGAGAAAGTTGGCTTTTTTTCCTAAAGGGCCTGCCCATATCCGGCAGGAGAATCTTTCTATCAAAACTCATCATAATCCTGTAAATAATAAAATAAATGAGCGGGTTTTTTCTCTGAACATTATCTATCACAAGATGGCTCAAGACTCCCAGAAAAAATATAAAAAGCCCCGTAGATTTAAAAATAACGCTTAAAATAAAGGCGGTTAAAACCAGCTCCCAAGAATGAAAAAATAAATAAACCTTTCCGGAATCAAGATAAGTAGAACCCATGAAATCCTTCATTCTGAATTTAGTCCCAAAGTATAAAAAATAATCTATAAAATGGTCCAAATCTATAAATATAGCCCCCAGCACAAAAATAAAAATATATGCCGGCTTTGCCGTCTTTAAGTAAATGAGTAAACAAGCTATGGCAGTAACAAGAAAATGCACCGGCAAATCAAGATTCCTTCTTCGCAATTTTTCTTTCATATGGAATTACTTGAAATTATAGTGTTTCTTAACCGGCTCTTTTATCTCCCAGGTACAGGAAAGGCCCTTGGGAAAGCTGACAAAGTCGCCCTTGCCAAACTCTGTTTTTTTGCCGTCTTTGGCCTCTACGATAACCTTGCCCTCTAAAAAATAACACTCCTCAATATCATCATAGTGCCAGTCAAATTTGGAGACTTCCTTTTCCCATACCGGCCAGCCAAATACACCCAAATCTTTGAGCTCTTCGTTTTTTAGCCTTCTAACTACTATCTCCATCTTAAAACCTCCTTAAGGGCCTTTCTTTAAATAGGCCTTTATAATCCTCTGTTCTGTCTTAGGCCTGTCGCCTGCGCCAACCTCTGTGTTTTCAATCTTGCGCACTACATCCATGCCCGAGGTAACTTCGCCGAAAATCGTATGGCGCATATTCAACCACGAGGCTACAGCACAGGTAATAAAAAACTGGCTGCCGTTGGTTTCAGGGCCGGCGTTTGCCATGGCAAGAAGCCCGGGCTTATCGAATTTAACATCGGGGCTTACCTCGTCTTCAAAGGGCTTGCCCCATATGGAATTACCGCCGCTGCCGGTTCCGGTGGGGTCTCCGCCTTGAATCATAAAACCCTTTATCACCCTGTGGAAGATTAACCCGTTATAATAACCCTTTTCTGCCAGTTTCACGAAGTTCTCGCATGCCTTAGGCGCTGCCTCAGGCATAAGCTTAATCTCGATTGCCCCTTGCGTCGTCTCAAGTACTATCGTTTCATTGTTCATCTGCGCGGCTCCTTGTGAAAAGTTACTGATAATAAACAAAACTGCTAATGCGGCTGCCAGCGTTCTCATATGCTCCCTCCTTTTGCAGCATTATACCTTTAATCCCCAAAATCACAAGCCCCGTTAGAGATCTCGCTAATACTTTATAACATAATTTCTAACGGGGCAAGCAAAATGTAAAGTAGATCCACGGCGGGAAAGCGCTTTCTAAAAACTGCTATTTTACCCTTGAAATCCTCCGTAGATATTGCATACTTAGTTTGTACTTACCATAACAAAGGAGGACGGCTGATAGCGAAAGCTATATAGGCCTATCACCTAAAAAAGGCGGCGCCCAAGGAGGCGCCATCTTTTTATTTATGGATGCCTAAGCCTGCGCCCTCTTTTTTAAGGAACGGATAGACTAAACCGTTAACGAGCTTCGCCTTGCTGCTGTGCAGGCGAAAATAATCACCTTTAGTAATTTTGACTTCTTCCATTGTTTTCCTGCTATGTTTACCGCAATAATTGTAGCATAAAGCGCGGGGCAGTAAACAAAAAATCTCCGCTGGGAGAACCCTACCCTCTGTTGATTTGCTCGCTAAAGGCGCTCGCAAATCAATGCACAGAGGGTTAAATAAAAAGCCCCCTACAGGTAAGAACCTATAGGGGGCTTTTTATTTAAGGAGCACCGACCTACTCTCACATACCCTTACGAGTACACTACCATCGGCCCTGAGGGGCTTAACTGCCGTATTCGGAATGGGAACGGGTGTTTCCCCCTCGGCATAAGCGCTCCAAATTCAATGAACACATAAAGTTATGTGTGAATTAAACCCTAAGCCCGCCACAATTATTGGCGGGCGAAGGGTCTAAATCTAACAACTATATACGCAAGGTAAAACTACAATTAAACTAAGAGTGAAAAAATTAAGGCCAAGCCGATTGGCAAATTAGTACGCATTAGCTTAAATCCTTACGGATCTTACACACTGCGCCTATCAAGGTCGTAGTCTACGACCAGCCTTCATGGCCTTGCGGCCAAGGGATACCTAGTCTTGGGGTGGGCTTAGCACTTAGATGCTTTCAGCGCTTATCCCTTCCGAACATAGCTACCCGGCCTTTGCCCTTGGCAGGACAACCGGAACACCAGAGGTTCGTTTCTCTAGGTCCTCTCGTACTGAA
>JAZDPH010000070.1:0-3298 GCA_043797735.1 Candidatus Omnitrophota bacterium
GCCTGTATCGCGGTATTTTGCGCTGATACTAAATATTATCTGGAAGACGGCTGTGCCGCTACCCAGAATTTATTGCTTGCGGCAGCCGGCTACGGGATAGGCTCCTGCTGGGTGGCCGGGGATAAAAAGCCCTATTGCAGCGAGGTGGCTAAGTTGTTAGGCGCCCCGGATTCGTTAAAACTGGTAAGCCTGGTGGCCTTGGGTTATCCTGCTTCAGAGGCCAGCCTTAAGGAGGCATCCAAAAAGGCTCTTAATCAATTATTGCACTGGGAGAAATTTTAGGAAGATGCGCTTCTTTATTCAATCCGGATGCCTTCTGCCGTTTCTGATAGTATTCAATTTAATCTTTGGCTGGCTAATCTTTCCTGCGCCGGCCTGGTTTTTGCTGGGAGGGATTTTAATCCTCTTATTTGCCATAAATTCTTATATACTGGTAAAAAAGGCCGCTTCTTTTTCTTCTTCCTCCAGGCGGGGCAATGACGCGATAGATGTTGAGGCGCAGGAAGAGGAAGGGCCGGGGCCGGCTTAAAGGGCATTGACATTTCCAGATTTTATGTTAGCATACCCTCTGTTTCTTAAAAATAAAATTTGTACCTAAAATTTAGAAAGGAAGAAGAGAAATGGGTTTTGACTTGTTGATACTGGCTCCGGTGGGTTCAATAATAGCGCTTTTATTTGCGGCGTATCTTGCGTTTTCTATTCTTACAAAGGATCAGGGCAATGACACTATGAAAGAGATTGCCCAGGCAGTAAGAGTAGGGGCAAGGGCCTACCTTAAAAGGCAGTATTTAGCCGTATCATTATTTTTCCTGGCGGTATTTTTTATTCTGCTGGCATTGGTCTTTATGAATTACCTGGTTATCTTCGTGCCCTTTGCTTTTCTTACCGGCGGGTTCTTTTCCGGTTTAGCCGGGTTTATCGGAATGACCATCGCCACCCAGTCCTCCAACCGCACCGCCGCCGCAGCGGAAAAAAGCCTGAATTCGGCCCTGCGCGTTGCCTTTTCAAGCGGAGCGGTAATGGGTATGGTTGTGGTGGGGCTGGGGCTCCTGGATTTAAGCATCTGGTATTATTTCCTTGATTGGTACTATTCTTCGCATGCCATACCGATAGGCACCGATAAAATTACGGCAATCACCTCTACTATGCTTTGTTTTGGGATGGGCGCCAGCTCTCAGGCCTTATTTGCCAGGGTGGGGGGCGGAATTTTTACCAAGGCCGCGGATGTGGGCGCGGATTTAGTCGGTAAAGTAGAGGCAGGGATTCCGGAGGATGACCCGCGCAACCCCGCGGTAATCGCCGATAACGTAGGGGATAATGTCGGAGATGTGGCGGGGATGGGGGCAGACCTTTACGAATCTTACGTAGGCTCAATCGTTGCTACTGCGGCCTTAGGCGTTGCTGCCGGGTTGGGAGTGGCAGGGGTAACCGTCCCGATGGTTATGGCAGCGGTAGGGGTGATGGCTTCAATAGTGGGAACTTTTTTCGTCAGGAGCAGCGAAGAGGCAAAACAGAACGTCTTATTAGCCGCTTTGAGAAAGGGCATTTTTATAAGCGCAATGTTGATAGCGGTAGCTGCTTATTTTCTGATTAAATTTACTTTGGGCCAACAGCACATAGGGATTTACTGGTCGGTAATTACGGGACTTTTGGCAGGGGTTTTAATCGGGCTCTCTACCGAGTATTATACCTCAAGCCATTTTAAGCCCACCCGCTCTATCGCCGATGCGGCTCTGACCGGGCCGGCAACCGTAATTATCGGCGGGATGGCGGTGGGGATGATGTCAACGGCGGTGCCGGTTTTGGTTGTGGGTGTTGCGATATTATTGAGTTTCTTTTTTGCCGGGGGCGCGGCTAATTTTGAGGCCGGCCTTTATGGCATAGGGATATCCGCGGTGGGGATGCTTTCAACTTTAGGTATTACTTTGGCAACGGATGCTTATGGCCCGGTTGCCGATAACGCCGGAGGCAACGCTCAGATGGCGCATCTTGCGCCTGAAGTAAGAAAAAGGACCGACGCCCTGGATTCTTTAGGCAATACTACCGCGGCAACGGGCAAGGGCTTTGCCATCGGTTCGGCGGCGTTAACTGCTCTGGCGTTGATTGCTGCTTACCGCGACCAGGTGATTTTGCACGGGGGGAACCTCACCTGCAGCTTTATGAAACCGACGGCTTTGGTAGGTTTATTTATCGGCGGGATGCTTCCTTTTCTTTTCTGCTCTCTTACTATGCGCGCGGTAGGCAGGGCTGCGGGTAAAATTGTGGTTGAGGTGCGCCGGCAGTTCAAAGAGATTGTCGGGTTGATGGAGGGCAGGACAAAGCCGGATTATGCCGCTTGCGTTACCATTGCTACTGTCGCGGCGCAAAAAGAGATGGTTCTTCCTTCGCTTTTGGCGATTGTCTCGCCTATTGCCATCGGGCTAATCCTGGGGGTAGAGGCGGTGGTGGGGCTGTTAACAGGGGCTACGGTCTGTGGTTTTGTTTTAGCGGTGATGATGGCTAACTCCGGCGGGGCCTGGGATAATGCCAAGAAATATATAGAAGAGGGCAATTACGGCGGAAAGGGTTCTCTGCCGCATAAGGCAGCCGTGACCGGGGATACGGTAGGAGACCCCTTTAAAGATACCTGCGGGCCGAGCCTTAATATCCTTATAAAGCTTATGTCTATGGTTTCTATCGTCTTTGCCGCGCTTATTGTCTCAAAATCTTTGATTAAATAACGCAAAAATTCTGCACAAAAGGCTTGACAGGGATAGTTAAGCATGATAATATCTTTATAAAGTAATAGTAATTCCGGTTCAACGAGGAGGCGGAATTTGTCAAGAAACAAGAATTCAAACCAAACTGGGTCAGGACAGGAGACGAGTTTGGTTTTTTTTCGATACATTAGAAACCTTTAAATAAAGTATTTAACAAGTATTATGAAGCCAAACAGACAAGGAGGCGGAAATGCTGCGTAGAGTTATCTCTCTTGTAATAATGCTGTCTTTAGTGTTTCAGCAGGCGGGTTTTGCCAGTGTCGCAGCCGAACTTAACTTAGCCGGCCACCTAAGCCGTATGGGGGCATTCAGCCCGGATATCTTCAGGCCGGTGCACATCAGGTTTTTCTCTTACGATGCCCTCAGTGATAATATTAAGGTAATGCTGGATAAGGGGGATATTAAGAGCCTTAAAGCAGAAGAGGCCAGCGAATCAACCCGCCAACTCCTAAATTACTTCCTGGTAGGCTTATCCCTTCCCGATGACTCCTTCTGGGTAAACTTAAGGCCGGACAGCGAAAACGAGATCATAGATAACT
>JAZDPH010000077.1:0-26261 GCA_043797735.1 Candidatus Omnitrophota bacterium
GTGGAATCGGCAATCTGCTGCAACTCCTTTAATACAAACTTAGGGATTACAATCTTGCCCCCTAAAAACTTTGTCTTAAAGATATCTATAACTCTTCCGTCGATAATGACGCTGGTGTCAATGACAACCACGTCCTGGCCCTGGTCCTGCCGGCGCAGGCGCACATAAGGAATGATGATATTAAACTCATCTTTCCCGCGCAGCGCCATCACCATCCCCAGGTAACAAAAAATCAATGTCAGGGTCACCCGTATGGTTGACAAGGTCCCGGGTTCAATAGGCGTAAGGCTAAAGGCATCGCCCACCAGCTTTGCCATAATTAAGCCCAGGATCAGGCCAAATACCGTGCTGGAGAGCCCGGTAACAGATACTTTACGCAAACCCGCCTCCAGAAATATCATCAAGGTCGCCGCCGCCGCCCCCAATAGGGCCCCGGCAATCCCTGCGACTATGCCCTGCATGGCAAGGGACTGATAACCGATAATCATACTTCCGGTAATGAATAATATACGCACTAATAATAGATTCATCTAATTGCTCCTTTTCTTATAATATGGTATTAATTCCCAATCACCAAATCCCAATGACGAATGAATTTCCAAATCCCAATACCCAATTTGGGAATTGAAACATTGGGATTTTATTTGACATTGGGATTTGGACATTGGTTCATTTTTATATCGTTATTTATTCCTCAACACTATATCCAGCGCCTCTTTTAACGTCGAGACGGGAATCAACTCTATTGTTTTCTTTTCAAATTTCAGGTTCTTATGGTTGTTTCTCGGCAGTATGCAGCGCTTAAACCCCAGTTTCTCGGCCTCTCTTATACGAAGCCCGGCCTGCGAGATGCTCCGTATCTCTCCGGCAAGCCCGATCTCGCCTAAGACAATCGCTTCAGACATAACCGGCTGATCCAGGAAGCCCGAGGCAATTGCCGCAGCCACCCCCAAATCCGCTGCCGGGTCCTCTATCTTTATTCCTCCGGCGACGTTAACAAAAATATCCTCCGCCTCAAGATGCAGGCCCATCCGTTTCTCCAGCACCGCGATCAAAAGATTAAGCCGGTTGAAATCAAACCCCTGCGCCCTGCGCCGGGCATAACCGAAAGCGGATTTACTTACCAGCGACTGTATCTCAACTAAAAGCGGCCGTGAACCCTCTAATATTGAGACAACCACTGACCCCGAAACATCCCTGGGCCTTTCCGATAAAAACAATTCAGAGGGGTTTTTTACCTCTGCCAGCCCCGCGGAAGTCATCTCAAACACCCCGATTTCATTGGTGGAGCCGAAGCGGTTCTTTACCGCGCGCAGGATCCTATAAGCCGAAAACCGGTCACCCTCAAAATAGAGCACTGTATCAACGATATGCTCCAACACGCGCGGCCCGGCAATCGCCCCCTCCTTGGTCACATGGCCGATAATAAAAATAGAGGTGCCGCCGGCCTTGGCCAGCTGAGTGAGCATTCCGGCGCATTCCCTGACTTGGCTGACGCTGCCAGGAGAGGAACTAACCGTTGGATCAAAGATAACCTGTATGGAATCTATTACCACTACCTTGGGTTTAAGCTTTTTTATGTATTCGCCAATCAAAGATAAGTCGGTCTGGCTGACTATGTATAAATTATCGTGCTCTTGTTTGCCCCCGAGGCGCTCGGCCCTTATTTTTGTCTGCGTTACCGACTCTTCCCCGCTAATATAGAGAACACAAACTCCCTGCCCTGCCAATTGATTGGAGATCTGCAGCGATAAGGTAGATTTGCCTACCCCGGGGTCTCCGCCGATTAAGATAACCGAACCCTCCACTATCCCGCCGCCTAATACCCGGTCTGCCTCCTCTATGCCGCTCTTAAAACGATTGCCTTCTCCGGAGGCCACATCCTTTAACAATACCGGCTCATCCCTGTATAAGGAAACCCGCCCCCGGGAGGCTCCTGCCGCCGGGGCAAGGTAATCCTCTTCGGCAAATGAGTTCCAGTTGCCGCAGTCAGGGCACCTGCCCAGCCACTTGGGCGACTGATACCCGCAAGTCCCGCAACTAAAAACCGTCTTTGTCTTCATTTCTTATCTTCGTTTTTATTTTCGGCGGCTGCGGCGGCCGGTTTCTCTGCCGCTTGAGGCGGCAGCTGCCTCTCTTCCCCTTTCCAAAGCAATTTCCAGGGGTTATACCTTAAATCAGTCACCAAAGCCTCCAACTGGTCGTAGACGGTGTCGTTATAAAGAAGCTTGCCGAGAGTCCCCTCTTGATTCTTTATCTTGATGATGCATTCGTCAATGTTGCGGATGATCCTCTTGGCCAGTTCTGTTATCTGATTCATCGGGACCGGATCCTGTCCGAGCAATTCTTCATTTGGCCCCAGGGTCTTATTGTAATCTTTACCCGGCATAATCTCTATATACTTTTCACCCAATAACCCCAGGGTATTCACCCAGATGGTTGAGTCCAGCGGGATCCTGACTTCGCGCTTAACCCAGCAGTCCACGATAACCTTGGTCTTATCCTCCTGCGGGACAAAAACAAAATGGATATCTTTGACCTCGCCCACATCCATTCCGGCAAACCTGACCGGGGCGCCGATCTTGACGCCGTTTATGAAGCCAAAACTGAAATTGACCCGGTAGCCGGAGGTCCAGGTCTTAAACCCTCCCAGCGACAAGATAAATACGGCCAGAATAATAAGGCCGATAAAAACAAAAACACCCACCTTTAATTCCAGCTTTGTCTTTCCGAATATCATATTTATCCTCCAAATTGCGGATATCCGGATACCCGGGTATCCGGTAGTGGTTATCGGGATATCTGGGTATCCGGTGTAAGAATTTCTGGATATCCTGATACACTGATATCCACATCCGGATAACCGGATGACCTGATGCCCGCTTTTAACTTTATTTCAGGTGTTCCACCGTCTCTGTTATCGGGCCTTTAGCCAGCCCGTTAATAAACTGATGCACTACGGGGTGATCCGTCTTCTGGATTTCTTCAGGCGTCCCCTCGGCGATAATCTTGCCCTGATAGAGCATGGCGATCTTATCAGCCACTTTATAGGCGCTGGTCATATCATGCGTGACCACGATTGAGGTAACCTTTAGCTTATCGTGCAGGCCAACGATCAGGTCGTTTATGCTGTCGGCGGTAATAGGGTCGACGCCGGTGGTCGGCTCATCATACAATATAATCTCCGGCCTGATGCAGAGCGCCCGCGCCAGAGAGACGCGCTTCTTCATCCCCCCGCTTAACTCCGCAGGCATAAGGTTGCCGATGCCGCTTAGCCCCACCATACACAACGAGTCCTCAATGCGCCTGAGCAGGTCTTTATGAGCTAAATGCTCATGCTCAATAAGGCCGAAGCCCACGTTTTCACCGACGGTCATAGAGTCAAAAAGCGCTCCCCCCTGAAAAACCATCCCCATTTTTAAGCGCAGGGCATTTAAATCATAATCGTTTAATTTATTTACCTCTTCCTCTTTGACAAAGACCTGGCCGTTATCCGGCTTTAATATGCCGACGATATGCTTAAGTAATACGCTCTTGCCGCAGCCAGAACGGCCGATAATCACACAGGTGATGCCCTTTTCAACCGCAAGATTAAGCCCGTTTAAAACTTTATGGCCGCCGAGGGCCTTAGAGATATTTTTAATCTCGATCATGGAAATATAAAATAAAATAAAGCGGTAAAGAAGCAGTCCGCGACAATGATAAGTATAAACGATTTAACTACCGACTGCATCGTTGCCCTTCCTACGCCCTCTGCCCCACCCTGCACATTAAACCCCTCATAACAGCTTACTACGGCGATAATCATCCCGAAGAATATAGTCTTAAAAGTACCGGTAAACAGATCCTTATAGAGCAGGGCCTCGCGGGTAACATTAATATACAGCTCCGAAGAAATCCCCAATTTAAATACACAAATAAGGTAACTTCCGAAGATGCCCACAATGTCGGCATACAAGGTCAAGAGAGGTAAAACTATGCATAATGCCAATAAGCGCGGGCTAACCAGGTATTTAATGGGGTTAGTGGCAAAGGTCTCCAGCGCGTCTATCTGCTCGGTTACCTGCATCGTGCCTATCTCGGCGGTAATGGAAGCGCCCACCCTCCCTGCTACTACCAGCGCGGTAATCACCGGCCCCAACTCCCGCACCAAAGAAAGCGCCACCAGGCTTGCGATATAAAGCTCCGAGCCGATGCGCTGCATAAAATACGCCGTCTGCAGGGCAAATATAAAACCGATAAACAGCGCCACCAGTGATACTATCGGCAGGCTGTCGTATCCGGCCTTCTTTATCTGTTCAATGATGCGATCCTTGCGAAACGGCGGCACAAAGAGCAGATAAAAACCCCTGAAGGTCAGGGTAGTCATCCCCCCGAAAAAATAGAGGAAAGTCATTACCTTATGGCCGAAATTAACAAAAAATCTCTCTGGCGAAATCATCCGAAAACCAACTCCTGATTTTTACGCAGCACTTTTATATGGGAACCCTCTTTGAATCTCTTGGAGATTATCTCCGAGGCCAGCGGGTCCTCCACAAACCTTTGAATCGTCCGCTTTAGCGGCCGGGCGCCGAAGACCGGGTCAAACCCCTTCTCAATCAGAAACCCCTTGGCCTCCTCTGTCACCTCAAGGGTTATACGCTGCTCCTTCAGGCGCTCTATGACGTAGCCGATTTCAATATCGATAATCTTCTCTAAATCTTCCTTGACCAACTGCCGGAAAACGATAATATCATCTATGCGGTTTAAAAACTCAGGCTTGAAGGTGCGCTTTACCTCGTCAAGCAATTTGTCCTTCATCTCCTGGTAGCTAACGTCCTCCTTCTGCGCCTTAAAGCCAAGGGAGCCGCTCTTGCGCAATAACTCCGCGCCGACGTTAGAGGTCATAATAATAATCGTATTCCTGAAATCCACCTTCCGGCTGAAGCTGTCGGTAAGGCGGCCCTCTTCAAATACCTGCAGGAGAATATTAAAAACATCAGGGTGCGCTTTCTCTATTTCATCCAAAAGGATAACCGAATAAGGCCTGCGCCTGACCTTCTCGGTCAACTGCCCCCCCTCTTCGTATCCTACGTATCCGGGCGGAGCCCCAATCAGGCGGGAGACGTTAAATTTCTCCATATACTCGGACATATCCAGCTGTAAAAGCGCGTCTTCGTCGCCGAACATAAACTCCGCCAGCGCCCGGGCCAATAAGCTTTTCCCCACGCCCGTCGGCCCCAGGAAGATAAAAGAACCGATTGGCCTTTTGGGGTCTTTAATCCCCGCGCGCGAACGCCTCACCGCATGCGCGATCGCGGCTATCGCTTCCTCCTGGCCAACTACCCGTTTATGCAGTTCCTCTTCAATCTTAAGCAGTTTTTCCCCCTCTTTTTCCTCCAGCCTGAAGATAGGTATTCCTGTCCATTGCGAAACTATCTTTGCAATGTCCTCCTCGCTAATCTTAGGGCGCATCTTGTCTTTAGTCTCCTGCCACTGCTGGTTTAACTTCTCCAGCTCCTGGCGGGCAGCGCGCTCCTGGTCCCTTAGGCTTGCCGCCTTTTCAAAGCCCTGAGTCTTGATATAATCCTCTTTTTCCTTACGCAGCGCCTCCACCTGTTCTTCGGATTTTTTTATATCAGGGGGGATAACTAAAACATTAAGGCGGGCGCGCGAGCCGGTCTCATCAATCAGGTCAATGGCCTTGTCCGGCAGGAACCTTCCGGTAATATAACGGTCGGATAACTTTGCCGCCGCCTCCAGCGCGTCATCGCCGAAGCTAACGCGGTGGTGCGCCTCATATTTTTCGCGCAGGCCTTTTAATATCTCCACCGTCTGTTCGACGTTCGGCGGCTCGACCATAATCGTCTGAAACCGCCGCTCAAGTGCGGCATCCTTCTCAATGTATTTACGGTATTCATCCATAGTGGTCGCGCCTATGCACTGCATCTCCCCGCGCGAAAGCGCGGGCTTCATGATATTGGAGGCGTCAATCGCCCCCTCGGCAGCCCCTGCCCCCACCAGGATATGCAGTTCGTCGATAAAAATAATTACGTCTTTGGAGCGTTTTATCTCCTCCATTACCGCCTTTATCCTCTCCTCAAATTGGCCGCGGTATTTGGTCCCTGCCACCATTAATGCCAAATCCAGCACGATGATGCGCTTGCCCCTTAAAACCTCAGCAACATTGCCCGCCACAATTAACTGCGCGAGCCCTTCGACTATGGCGGTCTTGCCCACCCCTGCCTCGCCCAAAAGAACCGGGTTATTCTTGGTGCGCCTGCTTAATATCTGAACAACCCTTTCAATCTCGGTGTGCCGGTCGACTACCGGGTCAAGTTTATCTTCTTTTGCCAGGGCGGTGAGGTCGCGGCCAAAGGCATCCAGCGCCGGGGTCTTGCTCTTTGATTGCTGGGCTCCGGGTTGGTTAAGATTCGGCAGCACTGATCCCAGAATCTCCATCACTTCATTCCTGACCCGGTTTAAATCCAGCCCCAGGTTCAACAAGACCTGGGAGGCTATGCCTTCGCCCTCCCGGATCAGGCCTAATAAAAGATGCTCTGTTCCGATATAATTATGGCCCAGGGAACGCGCCTCCTCCGCTGCCAGCTCCAACACCTTTTTCGCCCGCGGGGTAAAAGGTATATCGCCGATAATCTGGGTGGTCGGGCCGGGCTGGACTAATTTCTCAATCTCCAGGCGGATATTCTCAAGAGAAATCCCCATCTTCTGTAATACCGTCGCGGCAACCCCCTCGCCTTCGCGCACAAGGCCTAAAAGTATATGCTCGGTGCCGATATAATCATGGTTAAAACGCCTGGCCTCTTCTTTAGCCAGAATAATTACCTTCCTTGCCCTTTCAGTAAACCTGTTGAACATTTTTTCTATCCTCCGGTTAATATTATATATTCAATTTACTTCTTACAATATCCGCGCGCTTAACGTCCCTCTCCTGCGAGGAGAGCCTTTTGCCCTCTAATTTCTGCAGGTGCGCCGGCTGAGTAATAATAAAAAGTTCGTTTATCCGGCTGCGCTGGATATTTTTAATCATCCCCAGGTCGTAACCCAGCCTGACCATTGATAATAACTCTATCGTCTCCTGGCTTGAGATAATATGCGCGTTCTTTAATATGCCCAGCGAACGGTTAACCCTGTCTTCCAGGAGGGCCTTGTTTTTAGAAAGCATCGTTTCTCTGGCCTGGTTTTCCTGGTCGATGACCTGCCTGATTAACCCGTTTATATTCGCGACTATATCGTCCTCGGAAAGCCCCAGGGAAACCTGGTTTGAGAGCTGGAAAAAGTTGCCCATTGCCTGCGTGCCTTCCCCGTAGAGCCCGCGGGTAGTAAAGCTCAACTTGGCAGCCGCAGCCAATACGCGGTCTATTGCCCGCGTCATCACCAGCGCCGGCAGATGCAGCATCACCGAGCCGCGCATCCCCGTGCCGGTATTAGTGGGGCAGGCGGTCAGATACCCCCAGTCAGGCAAAAAGGCATAGTTGAGCTCCTTTGCCAGGCAGTCGTCTATCTTGTTAATAATGCCCCAGGCCTCAAAGAGATTGAAGCCCGACTGCATAACCTGCATCCTCAAGTGATCCTCTTCATTCACCATTATAGAGACAATTTCTTCCTGGTCAACTACCACCGCCTTGTGATTTGGCTTCTGGGTATGCTCGTAAGACATCAGGTGCCTCTCTACCAAAAACTGCTTGTCTATATTATCAAGTTCACTCAAGCCAAAGACAGTTGAACCTTTAAGGAAACTAGCCTTCTCCATTGCTTTGACGGCTACAGCCAGGGTTTTTTCGCCCTGGCTCTTATCCGCCCAATGCGGAAAAGGAATTTTTTCCAGATTCCTGGCTAAACGTATACGGCTGGAGATAACGATATTGGAATTCGGGCCGGTATCTTTAAGCCACTGGCTCTGATGGTTTAAAAGGTCGTTTAACTGCATCCCGCTCTTCCTTTCATATTATAACCCCGCTCTCATTAGGAAGGGCGGGATTCATCCCGCTCTTCCTTTCTAACTCCCTTATTTTATCCCTGATTTTTGCCGCCTCCTCAAAGGCCTCGGTATCAATGGCGGTCTTTAGCCTGTTACGCAGTTCCTGCATATCCATCTTTTCCTTAAGGGCCCCGCTGAGATTAGCCGGCGATTTTCCGTGGTGCTGGCTTGCGCCGTGAATCCTTTTTAATAAAGGCGCTAAGTATTTCCTGAAACTGCTGTAACAGTCCCCGCAGCCCAGGCGGCCGATTTTGCGGAAATCCGCGTAAGTAAGGCCGCAGTTTGAGCACTTGACGCTAATGACCCCGGCTTCTTTCTGCGGTTTTGAAAATTCCGCCATACCGGCTAAAAGGTCGCTCAAACCAAACTGAGACTCCATCTGCGCACTCTTCTCCTGCGCGCACTCTTCGCAAAGATGCAGTTCGGTCATCTGGTTATCGATAATCTCCGTCAGGTGTACTGTCGCCGGATTCTTATGACAGATATCGCAGAGCATATTACCTCCTATTAGAAATCCTTATGAAATAACCAATCACCAAGATACAAGATACAAACAAATTTCAATATTCAATAACCAATGACCAAACATTCGTCATTGCGAGCCCCGCAGGGGCGAAGCAATCTCACTTTGTCTTGAGATTGCTTCGCTCGCGCTTTGCGCTCGCTCGCAATGACAGTGAGTTTGATTATTGAAATTTGGTTATTGGTCATTGTTTGGTTATTGTTTCTTGTATCTTGGTTATTTCACTTTGTTTCGATGTTAGAATTTAATATTTTATTCCTTCTTTCTTCGTCAACTCCCTAAACTTATTCATCAGGCCAAGAGTAATCCTGCCGGGCCTGGCGTCTCCAATTTTGCGGCCGTCAACTGCCACTACAGGAATAATCTCCGCTGCCGTGCCGGTAAGGAAGCATTCGTCGCTGATATAGACTTCGTGGCGCGTAATTACGTGTTCATGCACGCAAATCTTATCCTTGCGCGCAATCTCCATAACCGAATCTCTGGTTATGCCTCGTAAGGTCCCCATGCACTGCGGCGGGGTATAAAGATGCTTATTTTTAACGATAAAGATATTGTCACCCGTGCATTCGGCAACATAACCTAAAGAATCCAGCATTATCGCCTCGTCAAAACCGCAATTTACCGCCTCAATCTTTGCCATGATGTTATTAAGATAATTCAGGGATTTAATCTGCGGGTTTAATGCCTCGGGCAGGTTCCTGAGCGTGGGAACGGTAATAATCTTTAAGCCTTCCTTGTAGAACTCCTTAGGATATAAAGTGATCTTATCGGCGATAATGATGACGGTGGCATTACCCCGACATTTGCGCGGGTCAAGCCCAAGGTCGCCTTCGCCCCGGGTTACCACCAGGCGGATATAGGCATCTTTGAGTTTATTCTCCTTAAGCGTGGCAACAACCGCCTGCATCAATTTCTCTTGAGTTAAAGGAATTTCCAGCATTATGCTCTTTGCCGACTCAAAAAGCCGCTCGATATGCTCCTTTAATTTAAAGACCAGCCGGTTGTAGGAGCGGATGCCCTCAAAGATACCGTCCCCATAAAGCAGGCCGTGGTCAAAAACCGAAATCTTTGCCTGCGACTTTTCGTAATATTTGCCGTTGATATAGACTTTCATTATTGCCCCCTTATTAGAGGTTAAGGATGAGGATGAGGTTAAGGATGAGATTTTCTCAACCTTATCCTAAACCTTATCCTAATGTTTTCTCATTACGTTAATCTAATGAACAAGCACTCCGTCTTTCAACTGATAAATTTTATCCGCTGACTCTGCCAGGGCCTGGTTATGCGTAACCAAGACAACCGTCATCTCCCGGCTCTTGTTAGCCTGTTTAATCAGGGAGAGAACCTCCTCACCGGACTTGGAATCCAGGTTGCCTGTCGGCTCATCGCATAAAAGCAGATCAGGCCCGTTTATTAAACCCCGGGCAATCGCCGCCCTCTGTTTCTCTCCGCCGGATAACTGCGCAGGAAAATGCCCTGCCCTCTCACTCAATCCCACCCGCTTTAACAGCTCCATCGCCTTTTCTCTGATCTGTGGACTGTTGACTATGGACTGTGAACTAATAAGCGCCGGCATCAACACATTCTCCAGCACGGTAAATTCCGATAATAAATGATAAAACTGAAAGACAAAGCCGATTTTTCTATTCCTGATCCTGGAAAGCGAATTATCCCTTAGTTTATAAATATTTTCTCCCTGAAAAATCACCTCCCCCTGCGAAGGCAAATCCAGGCCACCAAGGATATGCAAAAGCGTGGACTTACCCGCGCCCGAAGGCCCGACGATGGCGGCGAAATCCCCTTTTGTTATTTTTAAATCTATGCCCTTTAATACCGGCAGTTGTTTCTTGCCGTCGGTATAGACCTTGTGAATGTTTATTGCCTGTAACATATTAAAGGTTAAGGATGAGGATGAGGTTAAGGATGAGATTTTCTCAACCTTATCCTAAACCTTATCCTAATGTTTTTACTCGTACCTCAGCGCCTCAACCGGCGCCATCTGTGCGGCTTTGCGCGCCGGATAAATTGTTGAAAATAAAACTATGGCCATCGCCGCCAGGATAACCAGCGCCATATCCGGCCAGAGCACCACCGAAACCGGCAGCCGGTCAATATAGTATATATCCTGCGGCAGTTTTATAAACTGGTATTTCGCAAGCAGCGCGCAGAGCCCGATTCCGCCGGCTGCGCCCACTAGCGTCCCCAGCGTCCCGATGATAATCCCTTCAAAAGTAAAAATCCTTCTGATGCCGGCAGAGTTCATCCCGATTGCCTTGAGGATGCCGATATCCTTGGTCTTCTCCACCACCATAACCACCAGGGTGCTGATAATATTAAAAGAGGCCACCAGTATTATCAAGGTCAGGATGATAAACATGGTCAGTTTCTCTAATTTTAAGGCGGCAAAGAAATTCTGGTTTGCCTCCATCCAGGTCTTAAGAATATAATTAAACCCCAGGGATACGCTCAACTCATCCCTTACCTTATCGGCCAGGTATAAATCATTAAGTTTTATAGCCGCGCCGGTGATCTGGCCGGGCAGGGCTAAAATCTCCTGGGCGGTGGCAAGGTTGGTAAAGACAAGGTTCATATCGTAGTCGTACATCCCCGACTTAAAAATACCGGCCACCTTCAAATCGTGCTTCTTGCCCAGGGGTGAATAAACCTCTAACTGCGTACCCGTACCCAGCCCAAGGTAGTGCGCCAGCTCTTTGCCTATGATTATATCCCCCTGGCCCAAGCTATCAATATCCCCGGAGACGATATACTGCTTTATTTTAGTTACCCGCGCTTCAGCCTGCGGGTCTATGCCCTTTAAGCCCACGGCAAAATACCTGCTGCCCTCTTTGGCCAGAATCTGGCCCTGAATAAAAGGGCTCACCGCCTTTACCTGCGGGTTGGACGAGGCGGCTGCGGCGATAAAATTGTATTCGGCGGCGTCTATTGCCTTATAGCTGGATAAAGTAATGTGCGAATAGTTGCCGACGATTTTTTCGCGCAGGTCCTTGTCAAAGCCGGTCATCACCGCAATGACCACAATAAGGGCGGCTACGCCGATCGCGATACCTAAGACTGAAATAATGCTGATCAGCGAGATGAATTTCTCTTTTCTCCTTGTAACAAGGTAACGCCAGCTGATCATTAATTCGGTTTTCATAAAAATATAATCCAGTGATAAAGGTTAAGGCTGAGGATGAGGTTAAGTTTTATATTTTCTCAACCTAAACCTTAACCTCATCCTTTCTTGTATTTTCCGGCCGCAATAACGGAAACAATATCACGTCTCGAATAGACGGCTGGCCGGTAAGAAGCATCACCAGCCGGTCAATGCCGATGCCCAATCCCCCTGCGGGGGGCATCCCGTGCTCCAAGGCTAAAACATAATCCTCATCCACTTCTCTTTTCTCATCGGGATCTAAGCCTTTGATCTCCTCCTGAAACCTCTTCTTCTGCTCAAGGGGGTCATTTAACTCCGAATAGGCATTAGCAACTTCCATGCCTGCGATGTATAATTCAAACCTCTCCGAGAGCAGAGGATTATCCTTCTTGGCCCTTGCCAGTGGACAAAGGCTGGTGAAATAATCGGTTACAAACACCGGATTCGCGCTTAAGCCCTGCTCCAATATATCCTCAATGATCTTATTAACCTGCGAGCGGGTAAGTTTTGCCTGATCCTTGGCAAAGCCTTTATCCTGAAGTTTCTTCAGCATAGCCGCAGCCTCGTCCCCGGGCTCAATGCCAAACTTATTCTTTACCATCTCGGCAAAAGAACTCCTCTGCCAGGGCACAGCCAGGCTCACATCCTTGCCCTGATAGCTAAATTTATTCTCGCCCAATACCTGCATCCCCACATGGATAATCAACTCCTCGCTCAACTTCATCATATCTTCATAATTTGCGTATGCCTGGTAAACCTCAAGCATGGTAAATTCGGGATTATGCCTGGTTGAGACCCCTTCATTCCTGAAACTGCGGTTTATTTCATAGACCCGCTCAAATCCTCCGACTAAAAGCCGCTTCAGGTATAACTCCGGGGCAATCCTTAAATATAAATCCATATCGTATTCATTATGATGCGCCTTAAACGGCCTGCCGGCCGCACCCCCGGCGATATGATGCATCATCGGGGTCTCCACCTCCAGAAACCCTTTCTCTTCAAGGAACTCCCTGATTGCTTTAATGATGCGCGAGCGCATCAAAAAGACTTTTTTTACCTCTTCATTGGAAATCAAATCCAGGTAACGCTGGCGGTAGCGCAGTTCAACGTCTTTAAGGCCGTGCCACTTTTCAGGAAGCGGCCTTAAAGCCTTTGAAAGCAAGGTAAACTCTTCAACCTTCAACGTCGGCTCTGCGGTACGGGTCTTAAAAAGTTCCCCTTTGGCGTTTATAAAATCCGCGATATCAAGGTGTTGGAGAATCTCCGCCTGGGCCTTATCCAGGGCGTCGGCCTTCAGATAAAGCTGTATCTTACCGCTGGAATCCCTCAAGTCCAAAAAAGCGGCCTTACCGTGAGAGCGCTTGGCCATAATCCGGCCGCAAAAAGAGGCCTTCTCCCCCTCCCGGAACTCCTTTAAGGCATCGCCTATCTTAATATAAGGGCCCGCAGGAGATCCGTAAGGCGATACTCCCATCTCCTTGAGCGCCGCCAACTTATCTATTCTTTGCTGGATAATTTCGTTTAGTTCCATAGTCGTTATGTGTCATTGCGAGGAAGCCGACCCTGAGCGAAGCGAAGGGGTGGCTGACGAAGCAATCTCTATTAGATTGCTTCGGGCTTGCGCCCTCGCAACCTTCGGGATTGCTTCGCTCCCTTCGGTCGCTCGCAATGACGAATGCATACTGCTCAATTATATAGTAGAATTGGGGTTATGTCAAACTTTGTATTCGGACAACTGCTTAATGCGCTTGAGCATATTCGGGTGCGTGCTTAGTGCCTCAAGCATAACATCGCCGAAACTTAAAGTAATTTTTTTATTCCTTAACTGCTCAAGCTCAAGCGAATCAATAGTCCCGCTTTTATCCAAATCAAGCTGGCTTAATTCCTTTATCTCCTTCAGGCTGCGCGAGGGGTCATTGAGGAAGAACGCCTTTAACCCCTCGGTCTCCTTGAGGGCCTCCTTATTCATGCGTGCTGAGCCATAGACCAGCTTGTAGAGGCTTGAGGCCAGCGCCGCCGGCTTATTACCCAAAAGCAAAGAGCCCTTATCGGCAAAATACTCCCGGATGCGCGAGGCATAAAGCACTAAAAGATTGCTGATAAAATAAAACAAAAACGCCGCCAGTCCGATTAAGACGGTATTGCCGCCGCTGCGAGAGCGCCGGCGGCCAAAAAACAAAAACTGCCAGGCCAGGTAATACATCACCATCGGTATAACCGAAAGCAAGGTAATGGTAAGCACATCTTTATTCTTAAGGTGGCTTAATTCATGCCCGAGCACCGCCCTTAGCTCCTCTTCGTCAAGTAAGGTGAGTATCCCCTGGGTAACACAGACCCTGCCGTCGGCTAAGCCCCTGCCGAAAGCAAAAGCATTAGGAATCTGGATCCCGGCTATGCCGATTCTGGGCATCGGCATCTTTGCCTGCATCGCCATATTCTCAACCATCTGGAACAAGCGGGGGTAATCCTCTCTCTTGACGTATTTTACCCGCATTGACCACTCCACCATCTTGGGCCCAAGCATATACTGGATAAACATCATCACCAGCGCAAAGATAAGGTAAAAATAAAAATTACCTATGCCCATGGAAGCCCCAATCATGGTAATTACAGCGTAGACAATGGCAAAAAGCGCTGCCAGCAAAAGCCCCATTCTTAATCTTAACCAGAACATCTTAATCCTCCAGCTTAAAGATCCAATAATTACTTAGCCAACATGCATAACCCTATCGTCATTGCGAGGAGCCCGAGCGTAGCGAGGGCGACGAAGCAATCTATTTAGATTGCTTCGTCCCTCACTTTGTTCGGGACTCGCAATGACGATAGAACTATGTACACCTCTCGATTACTTTATAATCTCCGCCTCCACCACAAACCTGATCAGCGGCTCCTGCGGGTCGTCGGTACTAACATAAACAAACTGTTTAGCGTGGCCGGCATAACCCTTGGTCTTAAACTCTACCGTAATTCCGGTTGACTCCCCCGGCGCCAGGCTTTTCTTTTCCGCCTGCGAGGCGGTACAGCCGCAGGAAGTAGAAATATCCTTTATAGTCAGAATCTTTTTTGTTTCATTCTTGAATTCAAATTTATGAACGAGGACATCCCCCTCCTTTACCCTGCCAAAATCCCAAAGGCCCGATGCGTCCTCTTTCTCTGGCTCTAAGGCTTTTTCTGCATAGGCCGGCGGCGCAGTGTAACTCCATATTAAAAACGCGCCGAGGGCGAAAAATAATACTGCCATAAGTATTTTTATCAGCCCCAGCCGCCTTCTCATAAATTTAGCAAAGCCCTCGGAGGTTACCCCGAATAAGGCAAATAAAAATACCAGGATAAGCGGAATAACAAACATCAGGTTATAAAGCAGGAGCTGCCCCCAGGCCTGTAATTTTAAAGAGGTGGTCTTTAAGACAAAGACTATCGTCGGCAGATAGACCTGCCCGGTACAGACCGCCTCCAGGAGCGAAACCAAAAATCCGCTCACCAGGGCGCTGGCGACTAACCTTAAAATATGGGGCCGCAAGCCCTCTTGTTTTTCTTCGGCAGTCTTTCTGTAATGCAGGCCGATTAGCGAGTGTATCCGTTTCTTGATTGCCGCGGGCAGCTGCAGGAACATCCCCTCGGTGGAGGCGGTCCTCCTGAATTTGAAAAAATCACAGAGCGCGAGTATGCCCAATGCAAGGGAAAATACCCCTACCGAAATCCCGATGAGCTTTGCCGCCAGCCAAAAGCCTCTCGTGCGGTAAAGAACATTAAAGATGCCCAGCCCGATTAAAAGGTAAGTGATAAAGACGCTGCAGATGAAACTAAGGCCGATAATGATTAACTCTTTTTTCCTGTACCCCTGAAGCGCCAGAAACGACATAAAAAAGACGATTACCGTAAATGCGCAGGGGTTAACCCCGTCCACCAGGCCAGCGCCGATGACGGCCAGGGCGCCAAAACTCTTAAAATACCCGGCTAAATCCACCGCGGAGGACGAAAGCCTCTCCTCCCTGAAATTACCTGCCAGGGAGCTTAGAATAAAATACCGCAGGTTTGCATTATTTATCTTTTTCCCCTCTAAAAAGTTGCCCTTTAGGTAAAATAGGGGGACGTTGATATTTATTGCCCCTGATTTGCTCTCTTTAATACCCAATAGCAATTTGTAACTTTCGATATCGGCGATATCATACTCTTCTAATTTCACTTTAGCGGCAAATTCCGAGCGTATCCGGGGCAGTATCTCTTCTTTTACCTGCTGGCAATGCCGGCAGGAGACCGAATAAAAATAGAACAGCTTCTCCGGCGCCTGAGGCTCTTTCTGCCCGTAAGCATTTGGCTTTAAAAAAAACAAAATCAGCAGGAAAAATAGGCTTAGACTAGCTCTCTTCATAGTTCAAATAATAGCACAATATCGTGCAGAATCAATAAAGAATTGCGGCGGGTATTTAGAAGCCGTGGGCCTCAAGCAGGGGTTTATTTTCTAGGATATCCCGGGTGGGACCAGTAGCAGCTACCCTGCCTTTATACAACAGGATAACTTTCGGGCAGAGCTCTGAAACCAGGCTTAAGTCGTGGGTGGCAACTACCTTTGTATGCTTAAAACTTTTGAGCAGCTCTATGAGCTGGCGCCTGTGCCGCAGGTCTAAATTACTGCTTGGCTCATCCAGGGCCAGAATTTCAGACTGCATCGACAAGACCGTGGCGATAGAAACCCTCTTTTTTTCGCCGAAGCTTAAGTGGTGCGAGAGCCGCCGCATTGAGGAAAGCATATCCACTTCTTTCAGGGCCGTGATAACCGCAGCCTCTGCCTCGGATTTGCCCAGCCCCATATTAAGCGGCCCGAAAGCGACATCATCAAAGACCGTGGGCATAAAAAGCTGATTATCCGGATCCTGAAAGACAAGCCCTACCTTGCTTCTAATAAAGGATAAATTCTTATCTTCCATATCGCGGCTTAAAATCTTTATGCTGCCGCTTCCTTTTAATATCCCGTTTAAATGCAAGAGGAGCGTGGATTTGCCCGCCCCGTTTGGCCCGATAAGCCCTACTGATTCGCCCTCAAGGATATCAAGGTTGATATCAAAAAGAGCGTCCGTGCCGTCGGGATAGGCATAATTTAAATCTCTGATTTCAATAACTGCCCTGCCGCTCAAGCTTCACCCTCCCCAACTTTATGCCCGCCGGGGCCGACAGCATAGCCCCTGGCGCACATCGCCAGATATACGCGCTCGGCCCTCTCGTATGACCTCAAAAACAACACCCCGGCCATAAAAGCATGCGCCTTAAAATTAAGCCACCTTGAGCCTCCCGGCGAACGCGACTCCCTGGCCTGTTTCATTTTCATAAACTCATCCGCTATCACAAAGATATACCTGTACATAAAAGAAAGGATCAATGTTATCGGCGGGGGGACTTTTAATTTTTCCAGGGCCTTAAGAAAATCACAAAACCTCATTGAATTCATAAGCAGCACCATAGAACAAATGCATAAAGAGGATTTAATAACGATACTGCAAAAAAGCGCCCAGCCATCAGCCGTTGGCCTGCCGTTTTTTATAAAGGGGATAAAAACCGATACCATCAGCACAAAGGGCACGGCTGCAAGCAGCCTTTTCAGGATAAACCTAAAAGGGATCCCGGAGAGCAAAATCAAAACAGCCGTAAGAATAACGCATAGCCCAAGGATAAAAAATGACCCCGGCTTTATGAGGGCGATAAAAACGATCAAGGCAAAAAATCCTATAACCTTCACCCTCGGCTCCAGGCGGTGGATAAAACTGTCTATACCGCTATATTCATCTATATAAGGATGATGCATAAGCGCCTATTTGCTTTTACCCCTGATCTTTATCCCCTTTTTTCTTAATTCCTCGGTCTTCTTTTTTGAGCAGGGCATACATAAAAATACGGGGCGGTCGCCTCTTTTATCGTAATTGGGCGCCTTTGCCAGCCTCCATAAACTTTCCTGCCTGCCGCAGTTATCACAAGTCCCCTTCTCTTTAACATGCCAGACTTCTATGGCGTGGCTGGTAAATATAAACCTGTCCACCCAGAAGAAAATAGCGCCCCCGATTAAGTTGGCAACAATAGTAGGCCAAATCCCCGCGCCCATCCGCCTTAACACCAACCAGAGTATCGGGGTGCTCAACTGCCATCTGAATAAATACAAAACGAATCTTCTCATTTTTTTCTGCTCCTTATTTTCTTTTGCGGATAACTGCCGCTAACGCATAACTAAAACCAAAGACAACCAGAGTGCCGGCGGCACCGGCGGCGGACGCGGCCAGTTTCCCGCTCTTAATCCCCGGCCAGGCATAATCGGGGGCCGGCGATGCCAACGCAGGGGCAGTTTCTCCCTTTTCAATAAAACCCTTGTCCTCGGCCACCCGCTCCAGGCCGTCAGGATGCGAAGATGCAAACGGCGAAATAAGAACCGCCAGCGCAATAGCCGCCAACAAGCCAAAGATTACGTCTTTTCTGTTCATTTGTATATCAAATCCGGCCTGACCTTTAAAACAAATCCCACCACCAAAGCGGTAATTATTGCCTCGCCTATCCCGATCAACGCATGCACCCCCAGCATCGCCGGCAAGACAATATTTAAAGGCGAGGTCCCGGAAGCCCCCAACTCTACGGCGCAGGCGCCGGAAGCCGCTACTACGGAAAACCAGGCGGCAACCGCCGAGCCTATAACTATGCCGCCTTTTTTACCCAGGGCCCGCCTTATAATTCTATAAACCACATACCCCCCCATCGTACCGACGATAGCCATATTAAATATATTAGCGCCGAGGGCCGTCAGGCCCCCGTCCTGAAAGATAAGGCACTGCGCCAGCAAAACACAGGCAAGGCATACTGCCCCGGCATACGGCCCGAGCAATACCGCGGCCAGAACCCCTCCCAAAAGATGTCCGCTGGTGCCGCCGGCCACCGGAAAATTGAGCATCTGCGCCGCAAAGATAAAAGCGGATGTTACCCCCATCAAGGGAACCATCCGGTCCTGCAGGAGCTGTGCTGTCTTTTTTAAACAATAGCCGATTGCCCCGGCAGACACTGCCCATAAAGCCGCCCAGATATTAACCGTTAAGAATCCGTCCGGTATATGCATACTAAAGAATTTTACTTCCGGTTGTTGATTCGGTAAAACCGGCGTGCTTTATCCCCCGGCAGGACTTAAGCCGCTCAAATAATTCCGCGGCCTTTTTTGCCCTGCCCTTTACGGCGATTACCTCAAGGCAGTTATTGTGGTCAAGGTGCAGGTGCTGTGTTGAAAGTATATTATCGTGGTAATCATGTTGAATAGAGGTAAGGCGGGCAAGCAGCTGGCGCTGATGATGGTTATAGACAAGGGTAATCGCCCCGGCGACCTCTTCGCCCTGCTGCCATTGTTTTTTGACCAGGTCTGCGCGGATTAAATCCCTGATCGCTTCGGAACGGCTGGAATAACCTTTCTCTTTCAGCAGCCGGTCAAATCCGCTTAAAAGCCCCTCTTCTAAAGAAACCCCAAACCTTACTAATCCGGGCATCGTTTATCCTTCCTTTATGATGTTACGTTTGTAAAAATAGTAGCACAGGACAATAATCCTGTCAAGTTTTTATCGCTTAAGAAGATTTTGTTTGTCTTGGCATTTTTTATATGTTAGCATAGAGCGATGATGGATAAAATAAGAAGCAAAGTTGAAAAAGAGCTCTCAAAATATATCCGTAACCTGGATAAATCCCATTCCTTAAACAGATTATCGCCGGTTCTGTTTAGGCATATCCGGGAATTCCTGTTAAGGAAAAGCAAGAGGATCCGGCCCTGTTTATTTGTTGCCGGCTACCTTGGCTTTTCTAAAAAAACGCCCCCCGGCTTATATGCCGGCGCCGTCTCCATGGAGCTGCTGCATGATTTTCTGCTGGTGCACGACGATATTATTGACAAAGCCGATACCCGGAGGGGAAAACCCTCTATGCATGCGATGCTGGATAAATTTCTTTCCGGGCACCGGAATATAAAATTCAGCGGCCAGGACCTGGCTATAGTTATAGGCGACGTAATCTACGCCTTGGCCATGGATGCGTTTCTTCTAATTAAAGAGGAGCCGGGGCGTAAAGAACGCGCCTTAAAAAAATTCATTAGCGCCGCCATTTACACCGAAAGCGGCGAGTTCCTTGAGCTTTTATACGCAGCCAGGCCTATTGATAAAATTAAGCAGGCGGATATCTACAAAATCTACGACTTAAAAACCGCCGACTACACCTTTGCCTCCCCCCTGACAATCGGGGCAACGCTGGGAGGGGCAGGCCAAAGCGATTTGCATAAACTCTTTAATTACGGCATATATCTAGGCCGGGCCTTTCAGATCCGCGATGATATTATCGGGATGTTTAGCGAGGAAAAGGAAACCGGCAAATCCAATTTAAGCGACCTGCGCGAGGCAAAAAAAACCCTGCTTATCTGGTATGCCTACCATCATTCCGCGCACAAAGACAAGGTTATTATGCGCAGGATCCTCTCAGGCAGCGATACGGGCAAAAGGCAGCTTTTAAAAATGCGCGAAATTATCTGCCGCTCGGGGGCCCGGGATTATGCCGAAAGCCAGATATCGCTTCTTCTAAAAAAGGCGGAGGAGTTAATCAAGGCTTCGCGGATGGATAAAAAATATAAAGGCCTTCTGTCTGAATATTCCAAAGAAATCATGCGCCTTTAAAACTATGAAAATCTCACTGGCTGAATCCGCGGGTTTCTGTTTCGGTGTAAAACGAGCAATAGATATGGCGCTTAAGGCGGCTAAAGCAGGGCGGAAGGCCTATGCGCTCGGCGATATAGTGCACAATGAAAAAGTCTGTGAAAGAATAGTACGGGCGGGGATTAAAAAAACAAAAAAGCTGCTCCGCGGAAAAAACAGGGCTTTCTTAATCCGCGCGCACGGCGTGCCTTTGCAACTGGTAAAAAAGGCAAGGCGCCTTGGTTACAGCATTATCGACGCTACGTGTCCTATGGTCAAACAGATACACAAAATTGTCCGCAAAATGGAAAATAAGGGCTATAAAATAATAATTATAGGCGACCGTAAACATGAGGAAGTACAGGGAATTAAGGGGCAGTTAAAATTCGGGGCTGTCGTAATTGAGAGTATTAAGGATTTACGCCTTAAAGAAATAAAGAAAATTAAAAAGGCCTGCGCGGTAGCGCAGTCCACCCAGAATGTCGGCCAGACGCAAAAGATAATAGATAAGTTGAAAAAACACATCCCGGAGTTAAAATTCTTTGATACCATATGCAGCGCAACAAAAATAAGGCAGGAGGAAATAAGCAGGATGCCTGCAAAAAACGACTTAATGATTATTATCGGCTCCCGCTCAAGCGCGAATACAAGGCGGCTTTACCAAATTTCGAAATCCCTCAATAGAAAAAGCTATTGGATAAATTCACGGCCCGAAATAAAAAAGGATTGGTTTAAAAACGCTCAAAAGGTAGGAATTACCGCAGGCGCCTCCACTCCTCCGGAAGCCATTCAGGAAATCGTAAGCTACATCTCCGGAATCAATTGCTCCTAATGCGTAATCACGTGGACAAACCCGCCCGGCTTCTCTGCCGCAGAGGTGGTAATACACCTGTCCAGCTCAAAAGTCTCCGCCACTGCCTTTCCTGCCGGCAGCCTAAGGAAAATATCAATAACCAGAGCGATCAATATCAATAAAAGCAGCAGGTCCCGGGTTTCCCATTTCTTTTTCATTCTCGTGCCTCCTGAATTACTGATACCTGAATTGGGACTTTTCCGCGTCGGTAAGCTCCCCCTCGTAAAGCCATACCGAAATCCAAAGACGGTCATCTATAACCCTGAGGATATTAGCAGGCCTCTCTATATCCTGGCCCTTATCCATACCCTTGACTTTGTTTAAATCTTTATAGAGGAATATTACCTTGTAGGGGTTGCCCTTGTTAGTCTTCTGGATGCCGGTAATTATTTCATAATAACGCCTTTCGATGTCGTTTACTTCATCAAAAGTATTATATTCCCTGACGTTGTCCACCGTCCCGAAACCCAGGATTTCACGGCCGCGGTAATGAACCCTTAGCTCCTGTCGCTGCAGGTCAGTGGCATCCTTAAATTGGTCAACTAACTCATCCATCTGCAGCTGTTGGCAGTAACCAAAAGAAAAAATAGCCCCCGTAAATAATAACGTTAAAAGAAAGCTCTTTAATATCCGCTTCATTTATTCCACCTCCTCAAAAGGTTATTATTGCTTAAAATAAATTTATTTACAAGTCAAATTTACTGCCTATTTATAATCCCCTTATAAAGTAACCCAGCACAAACGACAATGCCGCTATCCCCAAACTGCGACAGCCTTTTATAAACAATGTGCTCGGTAATCTCGGCTTCCTGAAAAAGCAATATTTGCCGCATTAGCCTCCGGCTCAGCATCTTATCAGCCTCCTTTAGGTTTTAATGTAACAGCCGCTGAAGCAGGTTAAACAAATACCCCGTAAATATAATCGCTAGAGCCGTTATGGCGAAAAATATGGCCACCAGCTGCAGCTTCATCGCCCTTCTTAATATTACCGCCTCCGGAAAACTAAGGGCGGCGGTGGCCATCATGAAACTAAGCGCGGTGCCCAAGGGAATCCCCTTCTGGAATAAAACCACTGCCACAGGCACGATTGCGGCACAACTGCCGTACATCGGCACCCCCAGCGCCACAGCGCTGGGTACCGAAAAAATTCCGGCCTTGCTTATTACCGCCTGGATCGCCGCCTGCGGGACGTAATTATGAATAAAAGCGCCCGCTGCCACGCCGGCCAATATCCAGGCCCAAAGCTTGGCCACAATAGACTTCGCTTCATTTATCCCGAAGGAAAGCCTCTCTCTTATCCTGCGGCATTCTATCTCCCGTAAAGCTTTAGGCCCTGAAGAAATCAAGTCCTTTACAAGGTATCTCTCTAATTTTAATTTTCCGAGGATAATCCCGCAGGTAACGCCGATAACGATGCCGCTTAAGACATAAAGGCCGGTAATTTTCCAGCCGAAAAACCCGATCATCAACACCACAAGGTATTCGTTAATTAAAGGCGAGGTTATCAGAAATGAAAAGGTTACCCCCAGCGGCACACCCGCTTCCAGGAAACTTAAAAAAATGGGAATGGAAGAGCAGGAGCAAAACGGCGTTACCGCCCCGAACATAGAAGCGAATAAATTCCCCAGCCCCTTTTTGGCGGCCAGCCATTTTCTAACCCTTTCCTGCGGCAGATAAGTCCTCAAGGCGCCGATAACCGAAATCATCACGAAAAGCAGCAAGAGGATCTTTATCGAGTCATAAATAAAAAAGTTTACAACCCCTGCCGCCGGCGACGCGGGGTCAAGCCTCAGGAGCGAATACAGGAACCAATCAACAATTAACTGCAGCATGAATTTTTGTTATCATCATCCGGGCCGCAGCAGCAGGATTTTTGCTCTTTAGCCTTTGCCTCCATCTTCTTATCCAGCTTATCGAATATTCTGGCAAAAAATCCTTTTTTCTTAACCTCTTTTTTTTCGTTATCCATTACGCCGCCTCCCTCTTTACAAAAGCCCTCTGCAACAAGAATTGCTGCAGAGGGCTAAAAACCTAAAAAACACCGGTTGTGCTAATCCTATTTTGAGGTAGAGAGCATATAATCAATTACCTTATTGCCTACCTTTTTCTCTTTAAGGTAATCAATCATCTCCGCGGTAAGTTCGTACTTTGAATTAGTCCTCTGGATATCGCTGATAATCACATCGTCGGGAACGCCCTCGCCGGCCATCTTCGCGATACTGGTAATCGTCACATAATTAGGATTAACCGCGGTTGCCTTGGTATCGGCCTTATCAATCTGGTCGCCGATTAAACCGCCGCCTATCACCCCTACCGTAGCGCCAATTGCCGCCCCGATCGGCCCGCTGCCCATCTGATGGCCGATTACTCCGCCGGCTACCGCGCCGATTACTCCGCCGGCTACAGCGCCCGTCTTGGCCTTAGGCCCCATGCTTTCACATCCGGCTAAAAACGATACCGCCACAGCCAGAATTAATAACTTCTTCACCATAACCCCTCCTTTTTTCTAAAAAAGAACATCTCCGATTATAACATACAAGGCGGAATTTACAATAAAGGGTTTTTTATTTTTCTATCCTGCAAAATACCCAAAAAAAGCCAAACATGCCCCCAAGGCAAAAATTATAACCAGATGAACCCTTAACAGGACGATGTTCTTCTGGTATGCCTTTGTAAAGGCGGCCACCGTATTCGGAAAGACGATTAACCAGATGCCCTTAAGAATCCCCAGCCACCCAATAATTGTAATAATTACAACCCAATTGAACGCCCAGATATTGTGAAATAAAACCAAGAGAAGCCCGAAGAAAAGAGAAATTACTCCGCCCAGATAAACCAGGGCGAGGTTTTTGCAGAAATCCTCCACAAGCCTCTGATAGGTTTTCAGGTTAAAAAGAATCCCTATTGCCACAATAATACAATACGGCCCAAGAAGCCTGGCGATAAATACCGAAATCCCCATATTCAGCTCCTTTCTAATTAATTCTCATTAAGCCCCAAGGCCTCGGTCAGCGCTACCGGCTCTAAACAGCGGCGCCTGCAATCCTCTATAATGCCGGGCAGCATTTTGACCGTGGCCTGGCGCCTCTTTATAAAAGCCTTTTCTGCCCCGTCGTGTAACAAAACAATATCACCGTCGTTTTTAGGGCAGCGTAAAAGCCTTTGGCTGATAACAAAACTGCTGCCTAACCAGTCTATTGCCGACCAGGACCACCCCACAGGAAGATGGCCAAAACTACGGGCAATAGATAGAAACCTCCTGCTGGATAAGTCCCATCTGGCCAGCGGCGGCCTGAATAAAAGCGGCCATTCCCCCACAACCTCCTTTATAATATGATTAGTCTGCTCTATTTCCTCTCTTATGAATTTTTCGCTCTTGCCGTTGGTGAAAAAAAGGCTTACCGGATGAGTATAGGTATGATTGCCTATGTCATGGCCTTCTGCCCGTATTCGCTTAGCAAGGGAAGGATATTTCTTGACGTTTTTGCCTACGAGAAAAAAGGAGGCTTTAATCCCGGCATGCTTAAGGATATCAAGGATTTTCGCGGTATACTTGCCGTCCGGGCCGTCATCAAAAGTCAATGCTATTCTTTTCTTCTTGCATTTCACGCCGCTGATCTTTTTAATCATACTGCCTCGCGCACATATTCCATAAAATATAACGGCTGCTTTCCCAGCCACCTCTCCCATACCGGCACCCTGCGGCAATCATGCCTGCGAAAGCCGTACCTTTCAAAAAACGGAAAAGACTCCTGCTGGCGCAGCGCCCTGAAACGCACCCCCGCTTTTTTGCGGTCGGCAAACTCAAGAAATGCCTCTACCAGCCTGCTGCCTATTTTTCTCCCGCGCAGGCCTTCTTTAACGTTCTGATGTATATGCACGGGATACTTTTTTTTATCCGCCGCCGAAAGCCTGGCCTGGCCGGTAAGGGCTGCCCAGAGGTTGTAAAAAACCAGCCGCCCGCTGTGCCTGCTCCAGACCTTGCCTCTGCGCAGGGCCCCCCATAAAGACTTAGGGACTATATTAGACAACATATACCTGCTGTATTTGCCCTCATCAAAGCCGGCAGAGAGATACCCCGCAACCTCGCCCTTAAATTCCGCTACCCAGGTATGCTCAGGCTCATAACGTATGTAATACTCCATAATCAGGTCGGCCAAGAACTCCCTGTCGGGAAAAAAATGCTCGCAAGGGCCGCCAAAATAGGCCGTATCGGCTACCAGGCGCCGAAGGCCCGGCAGGTCCTGCTCTCTTGAAAGCCTGATTTTTACATCGTCGGTAATCATCTCCATCGCCTTAGGTTATTAAAATTACTTGCCCTTCATCATCGGATGGCCCATTTTTTCTTTCATCATTGAGCCCGGCATCATTTCTTTCTTGCACTTCTTCCAAAGGCCCTTGATCTTCTCTTTTTGTTCCTCGGTCAGAATATTATTAAGCGCGGCATAGGCGTTGACCAAAGACTTGTCCTTCTCTTTCTTGAGGTCATATTTTTTATCAATCAATTTATTTACTTCATCCGTGTTAACTGCGTCTTTACCTAAGCTGCTTTGCAAGTCAAGGCCGGCTATCTCTAGCTGGGCATCTTTGCTGATAATCTCTTTTTGCGTATTAAGTTCCAAATCTTTGATCTTGGCTGCCTGTTCATCGGAAAGCTTCAGCTCCTCCTGATTTTTTAGAAGAAACTCCGCTTTTTTTGAAAATTTTCCCTCAAGATCGTAACGATCCCCTTTTGTTTTTCCGTAGTCGCCCGCGTAAGCCCCAACCGCTAAAATGCCGAAAATTAAAGCAAAAACTACCGCTGCCGCCCCCATGAATTTCCTATTCATACTCGGCTCTCCTTTTTTTTGGTTATAAGTATTATACTATATAGAGCCTCAACTACCAAGCAAAACATAGAAGAACGCTAAAGTAGGTGAATTGTAACTCAAAGTGCGACAAATTCAAAGCTCTTTCTGTTTTTCTGTAAGTTCTTTTACCACCTGATTCGCTGTCTTATATCCTAATATCTTCCTGGGGTAATTATTCATCCAATCCTGGATCTCTTGGACCCG
>JAZDPH010000007.1:0-14671 GCA_043797735.1 Candidatus Omnitrophota bacterium
AGGAGCGATGTGCCATTTTTATTTGGCAAGGCTTAAATTATCGGCCTCTAACATTACGCTACAGCCACAATCCCAATTCAAGCCATACTAAACCATTATCTTTTCAAGATTACTTTTACAGGTATTATAAGACATTACCTATAGAAAACCCGCCGGTCAATATGAAAGCTATCTTTTTTATAAGCCATGTGGTTAATCTATGATACTTTGTTAAGACATCGTGGAAACAACTGCGTTATTATTTTCCTCTAATTCCTGCATTAATTCTCTAAAACGGGCCAACTGAAGGCGCTCTTCGCCTTGCCGCACGATATCAAGTAGTTTCCGCAGATGGAAGAACTGAAGAATAGCAGGATCGCTTTTATTGCTACGCAAGAAGTCTTTAATGTTTTCAGGCAGATCAAGGGTTCTTATAACTTTGGCAATGCATGACCAATCTTCTCCTGTAATCTTAGCCAGCCCCCTTATGCTATTAACCCCATGAGATTCTTTCAATCTTAGATAATATTCCGCCTTATCAAGAGGAAATCTCTCTAAACGATTTAGGTGAGTTAAATGCTTTTCCCAAGTTCTTTTCTCAATTGTAGTAATGTGATCCAGGTCTTCAGGGCGATTCCCCAAGCAGAACTTTTGCCTGGCGCTTCTTATAATCGTATAAAATGGAAACTCCCACCAATGCGTTCGAGGTTGGATATCTGAATATTTCTGCAAATATTTAGTGAAATTAATCATTTCCGAGAGATCAGGGACGATTATTTCTCCCTCGGACAAAGAAATACCCTCACGCGCCTGTGGCTCGCCTGAGCCTCGGTTCGCATGAGGGTAATATATGGGGTGGCTAACGGGGATCGAACCCGCAAACCTCTTGAGCCACAGTCAAGTGCTCTAACCAATTGAGCTATAGCCACCAAAATTAACTACTGACTGTAATCCTTGTCAGTGGCGATGGAGCTTTCGCCCTCCTCCTCCGCCTCTTTTCTTTTATCTTTATATTTTGAAGGCGGCAGTTCCTGCCGGAAAGAATCCTCAACGCCCTTCTTGATTTCATTGCCCAAAGCGAAAGTCCCCTGAATCAGGGCCTTGGAGAAACCGGTAGCCCCCTTTACCGTGCCCTCAAGGAACTTGCCCGGCAAAAAGAAAACCCCCTCGGGCCTGAACCTGCTTCCGCGCGCCATTGCCAGCTTGTCTTCAAAGGCATCCCTTACGCAGGCCCAGCCAAAACGGGGCTTATCCATTTTAGTCCTAATGGTAAAATTAAGGACAATCTTTCCTTCGTCCATAGATTTAAACATATCCAGGACCGCATCGGTTATCTTTTCGGCTTTTTCAGAGGGCGCCTCTGCCTGGCGCTGTTTGCGCACGATATCAGTCAGTTCCAGATGGCATTCGGCGGTTACATTATTGTCTAACCCTTGAATGTCACTGGTAAAGTTAAGGCGGGCGCTTTCAATGCGCGCCTTTTCCAAGTCTACCCAGAGCGAATAATAAGGGTAAAGATAGACCCCGTCAATATCTTCAACCTTTAAAATCGCCTGCATATCCTTTTTGGCAAAATTAATCCAGCCCTTGGCTTCTATTTTACCCTCCTGCCTGCCCTGCTCCCAGGGGATCTTTGCCTCTAATTTGAAATTAGTGACGTCAGAAAACGGGAATGTATACATATTGACTAAATTGAAATTCAAGTCCTTGACGGTAATACTGATGCCCTGCGGGCCGACGGTATGGTCAACGAAATGTATTATTCCGCCCTTAACGCTTATGCGTTTTAAGATTATCCCCGGCGGGCTCTTTTGTTTCAGTGATAACGTTGCCGGGGCTTCACCTATATCGACCAGCACCTTTGGCGCAGTTACTACGCCCTCTTTACCGGCTGCTTCGGATGCTGCTGCCTCTGACGGAAGAAGAACTCTTTCATAAGTAATCTCCGGCCTTATAAATCTGATTCTATTTAAGGCCAGTTTTCCGACTATAAGCTGCGGCACGCTCGGCGATACTAAAACACTCTCTATTTTAGCCAGGCCTTCTATGTTGAGGTTTCTGATCTCAAGGTTAAACGGCGGGGTGATGGTAAAATACCCCATCGTTACCTCTCTGCCGGTTAATTCGCGCAGTTTCGCCAAAATAAGGCCGCGGCCCCTGACAAACATAAAGATGTAAGAAGCGCTGTAGAGGCAGGAGAGCATCACGATGATTATCACCAAAATCTTATTCCGCAGTATCATGGCTTTTCAATTTCCTTGCGCCTGGGCCGAATCGAACGGCCAACCACCTGCTTAGAAGGCAGGTGCTCTGTCCATTTGAGCTACAGGCGCATCTAATGTCGGGGCGACAGGAGTTGAACCTGTGACCTCTTGCTCCCAAAGCAAGCGCTCTAGCCAAACTGAGCCACGCCCCGTAAATTTAATTATATCAGGCATTTGTGCAATGCTCAATATATTTAAGCAAAATCTTCCTTACCTTCCTTAATGCGTGACAGCGATGGCTCATCTTATGTTTTATCTTCTCTCCCAGCTGCGCAAAGGTTTTTTTGTATCTAGGGATAACAAACAACGGATCGTAGCCGAAGCCATGGCTTCCCTTTAATTCAAAGCCGATGACTCCCGAGCACCGCCCTTCAACCACGCCGATTAATCCGCGGCTGTCCGCCAGGGCAGCCGCACAAGCATAATATGCCTTTCTTTTATTAAACGGCAGCCCTTCAAGTGCTGCCAGCAGTTTTTTATTGTTCTGCGCATCGCTTTTATTCTTTCCGGAAAATCGCGAAGAATAAACTCCGGGCCCCCCGTCAAGGGCGTAAACGCATAGCCCCGAATCCTCCCCCAGAGTCAACTTTTTGGTAAAATGCGCGGCCTTCACGGCTTTTTTTACGGCGTTTTCTTTAAAGGTCCTGCCGTTTTCAATAATGCGCGGCATCCTGCCGCAGGAGCCAAGAGAAATTATCTCTAAACCAACCCCGCTTAATATCTCTTTAATCTCCTGTAATTTTTTCCTGTTTTTAGTAGCGACCAATAACTCCATATTTCTAAAAGGCGCCTTTAAGCAGGGAGCGCTGGATATCAACTAACTCCTCAACCCCCTTCTTTGCCAAACTAAGGAGCGCATCCATCTGTTTTTTGTTAAAGGGTTTTCTTTCGGCCGTGCCCTGAACCTCGATAAACTCACCGCTGCCGGTCATTACTACGTTCATATCAACTTCGGCCTTAGAGTCCTCCTCGTAATTAAGGTCCAGAATTAACTCCCCGTTAAAAATTCCTACGCTGGTGGCGGCGACAAAATCCGTCAAGGGCAGCTGGTCAATTAACCCCCTTTTTTTTAATTTCTGCAGGGCATCCGCCAGCGCGATAAAACTCCCCGTTATAGAGGCGGTGCGCGTGCCGCCGTCGCCCTGAATAACGTCGCAGTCAATCCAGATAGTGCGCTCCCCTAACAGCGGCATCTTTGTTACCGTGCGCAAAGACCTGCCCACCAGCCGCTGTATCTCGTATGTCCGGCCGGAGTCTTTATTCCTTCTGATGCGCGTGGCACACGAACGCGGCAGCATCCCGTATTCGGCGGTAACCCAGCCGTTACCCGTATTCTTCATAAACGGCGGAACGGATTCCTCAACCGATGCGGTGCAGATAACCCGGCTGCTGCCTAACTCTATTAAACAGGAGCCTTCAGGGTATTTCAGGTAATCGCGGTGGATTTTTACTTTTCTTAATTCATCGGGCTTACGCCCGTCAGCACGGTTCATTAAAGTTTGCCTCCTTTACAGTCTATCCCGACAATAAGCGGAAAATCCTTCACTTCCAGTTTATAAATTGCCTCCGGGCCTAACTCCGCGAAAGCATAAGGCGCTGCTTTTTTAACATATTTGGATAATAACGCGCCGCAGCCGGCATAGGTGATAAAATATACCGCCTGATGTTTTTTTATTGCCTTAACTACTTCTTGAGAGCGCCCGCCTTTGCCGATTGCCCCCCTTAATCCCGCTTTAAGCAGCCGCGGCGTAAATTCATCCATCCGCCTGCTTGTCGTCGGGCCGCAGGAGCCGATAACCTTCCCCTTAGGCCTCTGCGTGGGGCCGCAGTAATAGATAATAGCACCCTTTAAATCAAAAGGCAGGCGCCTGCCCCCGGCTAAATCCTGAATAAGCCTTTTATGCGCCTGGTCGCGGGCAGTATAAATTATGCCGCTTAAGGCAACTTCCTCTCCTGCTTTTAAACCCTTAATCTCTTTTTCGCTTAACGGAGTAGTTATCTTTTTCATGAGCGCTAAATTACCGCAGCAGCAGACCTGAGCGCATGGCAGTTTAAGCTTACCGCAACCGGCAAGCCCGCGATATGCGTCGGGAAGTTAAGGATATTTACCGCTAAGGCCGTAGCCCTCCCGCCAAGCCCCATCGGGCCGATGTTTAGTTTATTTATCTCTCGCAATAAATCATGTTCTAATTGAGAGAGTTTAGTATTGAGTATTGGGTATTGAGTATTGAGTTTCTTTAATAACGCTTTCTTTGCAAGCAGGCAGGCATAATCCGCTGTGCCGCCTATTCCTATCCCGACGACATAAGGAGGGCAGGCATCTGCACCCGCTGTTCTTACCGCCTCAACGATAAATTTTTTTATCTCTTCTAATTTAGCGGTAGGGTTAAACATCATAAGCCGCGACTTATTCTCACAGCCAAAGCCCTTAACCAGAACAGTAATCTTTAATTTATCCCCCTTAACAATATCCGTATGTATAACTGCCGGAGCATATCCGGGCTTGCCCCGCCAAAGCGCATCGGCGGCAATTGAGGCCCGCAGATACCCCTTCTTATACCCCTTTTCAACTCCCTTATTTATTGCCTTTTTTAAATCCCCTTCAATCCTGACGCCGCCTCCTGCCTCTACAAAAACTATCGCCATGCCGGTATCCTGGCAGATAGCCAGTTTTTCTTTTTTTGCGATGCTGGCATTCTTAATAATCATCGCCAGGGCGGCCTTTGCCTTTTTGTTGCTCTCCCTTGAATGCGCCGCCTCCAGCAGCGAAAGCATACCACTCCTTAAAACCAGGTTTGCCTTTATGCACAAACCGGCAACTACTTCAGTAATTTTAGGCGCGGGTATTATTCTCATCGCCTTTTATACTCCCTGCTCACCGTAGTCCTTATCCCTCCGCGCGGATTAAACTCCGCGGTGATTCTCACCCAGCGCGGCCGGCAGGCTGCTATAAAATCCTCAAGCATTTTATTCACCAGGTGCTCATGGAAAATTCCGATATTGCGGTAAAAAATGGTGTACATCTTAAAAGACTTTAATTCTATGCAATACTCCCGCGGAGAATACTCTATATTGATCGACGCGAAATCCGGCAGGCCGGTCTTGGGGCAGATGCAGGTAAATTCCGGGATCTCTAATTTTATGGTATAGATTTTATCCGGATACTGATTATTCCAAACCTGGATTTTCGGGGCCTTTAACTTCCTGACCTCCCCCTGTAACCCTTCGTAAGAATATTTCTTTGCGCCCTTCATCTTACTCCTATTGCCTTATGCATCTGTGGGATGACACAGGCAGTGATCTTCTGCCCCCTGCAGAAATTCTTAAAACCCTCCAACTTCTCCTCCAGCGCTCCCGGGCTCTCGCTGCCTTCGGGCTGCAAGACCAGGACTGAAGAACGGTTAACCTTATATAATAATTTTACCGCCTCCTCCAAATCCTCCTGCTTGGTTAAAGAAGAAATTACCACCTTAACAAACACCTCTTTTTGAGAGGCGACTTTTAAGAATTCGCTATGCGCCCCCCAGAACCCGGATAATCCGGTGGAGCTGGGCAGCTTTATATCCATTGCCACGATATCCACGCATCCTATTACCTCCTGCAGCTGGTCCGGGAGGGTAGCGTTTGTTTCAAGATAGGTCCTGTAACCCTGCCTTTTGACAGCCTGCAGGGCTTCTTTTAGAAAACCTTTTTGTAAAAGCGGCTCTCCGCCGGTAAAGGCCAGCGAATGAAACCCTGCGCCGTATAATCTTATCTCTTTATATAACTCCTGCGGCTCATATTCTATGAAAGAACCAATTTTAGTATCGCAGAAGCGGCACTGCAGGTTGCAGCCGTAGAAGCGCACAAAAATCTGCCTTGCCCCCAGGTATAACCCCTCCCCCTGCACGCTGCTGAAAACTTCGCTAATTTTTCCCTTCATCGTTTTAATATGGGATCGGCTATGCCCGCCTCAAGAAACCCCTTGCCGCGGAAATAACAACTATCACAAGCCCCGCAGGGCGAGGCTGCCCCGTTATAACAGGACCAGGTTAATTCAAAAGGCACCTTCAGCTCTATGCCGGTTTTTATAATCTGCGCCTTGGTTTTATTAATCAGCGGCGTCCTTATTTCAATCTTTTTATTCTCTACCCCCGCCTTTGTGCCGCAGGCAAGCATTCTGCTAAAGCTGCGGTAAAACTCCGGCCGGCAGTCCGGATAACCGGAATAATCCAGGGCATTTGCGCCGATGTAAACAGCCGAGGCCCCGACTGCCTCGGCAAAAGATGCGGCGTAACTTAAAAATATGATGTTGCGCGCCGGGACATAGGTTGAGGGAATATTAGTATAGCGTTTAGCGTATAGCGCATAGCGTTTAGGAATCTTTATCTTCGCATCTAAAAGAGCGGAGCCTTTCCACGGCAGGCTTATTTTAATAACTTTAAATTCGCAACCCGCATATCTAGCAATTTCTTTTGCCGCGTTAATTTCCTTTTTATGCCGCTGGCCATAATCAAAAATCAAACAAAAACATTTAAACCCGCATTTTTTAGCGGAATATAAAGTTACCGCCGAATCCAGGCCCCCTGACAATAAAACTATCCCCCTCTTATTGGGCGGACGCGCCATTGTTACTCCTCATAAATGGCGCAACTGGCGTTGTTTTCCCAGACGGTTACGGATTTAATGTCTTTTAACCGCCTCTTTAAGGTATCGTAAATATACTTCGCGATATTTTCGGAGGTGGGGTTTACTTTTTTAAAATAGGGAATTTTATTCAGGTATTTGTGGTCAAGTTCTTCCAGGCAGTCATAGAGCCTTTTCTTTAGAATTTTAAAATCAATGACCATGCCGGCCTTATCCAGCCGCCGGCTTTGGGCCTCCGCCTCTACCTTCCAGTTGTGGCCGTGCAAAGACTCGCATTTGCCCTTGTAGGCCCTTAAATTATGCGCCGAGCTGAAATTTCCTTCTACCTTTACATTAAACATAATTTACCCTGCTGACATTTCCGGTCTTCCTGCCCAGGAAGCGCTCAGCCAAAGAACTGAACCACTCCGGATTATCGCTGACGTAAAACCTGCTCTTGCCTCTTCTATGGCCGCTGTTTAACAGCCCCTCTGCGGCCAGAATCCTTTTTACCTCAAAGGCAACCTGCCGGGCAGAATCTATCAGAGTAACGTCTTGGCCGAGTATCTTTTTGATAACCGGCTTAAGCAGCGGATAGTGCGTACAGCCAAGAATCACCGTATCCGCGCCGCTGGCCTTAAGCGGCTTCAAGTACGCTTTGGCAACCTCCATAACCACGTTTCCCGAAAGCCACCCCTCCTCCACAAAAGGCACAAAGAGCGGACAGGCAACGGCAGTAACTCTAATCTTACGGTCAAGCTGTTTTATCTCTTTTTCGTATGTGCGGCTTTTTATAGTCCCCTTCGTCCCGATGACGCCGATGCGCTTATTCTTTGTGGCATACACCGCCTCCCTTGCCCCGGGAGTAATCACCCCGACAATGGGGACCTTAAAATGGTTCCTGATTGTCGGAAGCGCTAAGCTCGATGCGGTATTGCAGGCAACGCAGATTAACTTTACATTCTGTTTCAATAAAAAAAGCATATTCTCTATGGAAAAACGGATTACCGTCTCCTTGGACTTTATGCCGTAGGGCACGCGCGCGGTATCGCCGAAATAGACGATCTCCTCAAGGGGGAGCTGACGGATTAATTCCCTTGCCACTGTCAGGCCCCCGACACCCGAGTCAAATACACCGATAGGCCTCATCTGCGGGTCGCCTCCATAATCACTGCCTGTTGTCCGTAATCGCCGATTCCCTCTGCTATGCTTTCGGCGAGTTTCTGGCGGTAATAGCCGTTGTTAAGTTTGCGCTCTTCTGCGGAGTTAGACAAGAACCCCGCCTCGATTAATACCGCCGGGATAAATACCTCTTTTAAAACGATATAGCGCCCTTGTTTTACGCCCAGGATCTCTGCCCCTAAATTATTACGCACCGAACGGCAGATACTCCCGGATAACTCTATCGCCTCTGCGCGGGAATGGGCATAAATCATATCCCAGATAATCGCCTTAAGCGTAAGCGAGGAACCGGCTGAATAATCCCGGGTAAAATTTAAGCCCTCTTTTTTTGCGCTTAAGGCCGCGCGCCGGGCATCGCCTATGGCGGGGGAGACATAATAAATCTCAAAGCCGTTCATGCTCTTTACGCGGTTGGCATTGGAGTGGATGCTGATAAAAAGGTCCGCGCCCGAACCGTTGGCTATCCGCGCCCGCTCAAGCAGGGGGATAAAAGTATCATTGCTGCGGGTCATCACTACCTCTATGCCCGCGGCCCTTAAAAGATTGCACAGCCTTTTGGCGATGTCTAAATTAACGTCCTTCTCCCTCAGGTCATTCCTGCTGATCGCCCCGGGATCCTTGCCGCCGTGGCCGGAGTCAATAACTATTCTTTTTATTCTGGAAACGCGCAATAACGCCTCTGGCTGCGGCGGCTTTTCTTTAAACAGCCTGTCCAGGACATCCTCTTTAATTTTATAAGGGATGACGATTTTTCCTTCGTAAATATCCACGGACTGGTTAAACTTCATCGTCCGGCCATCTACCAAGGCAAGGGCGTCGCCTACTCTTAAGATTATCTTATGCGCATTGCCGCTTAAAGTAACAATCCTGGTAAATTCATCATACCGGTAATCTATGCCCTTGGCATCGCAGATAGCAAGCAAAGGATAATACTGCGTGCCGTTTATGGCGTAGGCGGGGAACTGCTCTGTTTTCGGCACGGTGGCGCAGCCGGATAAAACAGTAACTAGTAAATAGTAACTAGTAAATAGTAATGTAATTTTTTGGATTTTCATTATTATGCATTAAAGATACTTCACTCGCTATGCCGCTTGTCGCGGCATTACGCTCGTTCAGTATCCACCAAATTTTTCCTTGTCGGAAAAATTTGGTGGAGGTGGGCGGAATCGAACCGCCGTCCCTAAGTATCCAAGTAAAAGCCGCTACATGCTTAGTTTATCTTTTATGCTTACTCCTGCGTACTCCGATAAACAGGATTGCGCAGGCAGCAGCCTTTTTAAGTCTCGTCCCGGCCCCAAAGGCTAATTTACCGGGACCAGCCTAAATTATCCGCTCAACTCCAACCCTTAGGCAGGCTGGGTTAAGGCAGCCCTTAAATTATTAAGGGCCGACTTTTAGCATCATAGGAGACATAGCAAATGATGGAACAACGCTATATCTCTCTGTGACTAAGGAACCTATGTTGGTTCTTGCTTTTATATTGTGCAAGGATTATTAACGCGGCAAACCTTGCGTCCGCGGCATGCTGCTTTTACCCGACCTGCTTAAGTCGAGCCCTTTTCACCCCCGTTTTTCTATCTATTCTCTGTCGGAAAAACGTCCCGCCGAATGTGCCAAAATTATCGTAGAGAATTTTGGCACATCTTATGAGGCGGGACTACCGATTCCTTCTGCTTTTCAAAGCCCTGCGCATTTCAAGGTCGGCCTCGCGGCGCTTGATGTCGTGGCGCTTATCGTAGAGCTTTTTTCCTTTACAAAGAGCCAGTTCTACTTTTACGAATCCGCGCGGGTTAAAATAAATCTTAAGCGGCACAAGGGTTGAACCCCTCTGAACGGCCTTTCCGGCCAGTTTATCTATCTGCGCCCGGCGCAAAAGCAGTTTACGCGGCCGGACAGGATCCTCATTTAAGTAACTTGCCTGCGCATAAGGGCTTATATGCGTGTTGTATAATATTACCTCGTTCTTCTCAATGCGCGCGAAGCTGTCGCCTAAATTAATGTTTCCGGCGCGTATTGACTTTACCTCCCCGCCCCTTAGCTCAATGCCGCACTCTAAGGCCTCCAAAACTGCGTAATCACGGTGCGCCTTGCGGTTAGTAACGACGATTTTCATTGTATCACACTCAATGCGAAATATAAACTCAAAAATAGCGGGATGCTGATAATGCCGAAAAGATGGCTAAAAAATATCCCCTGGCTGATCAGCAGGTCATCCTTTTTATAATGGCGCGTTATAAGCGAAAGCGAAGTCGCCGGGGGCATAGCCAACTGCATCAGAATTAACAGCCCGGCCAAAAAGGGCAAGTTTAACCCGATAACCAGCCAAAGGCCCAATGCCGGCATAAGTATCATCTTCGCCAAAAGCACAAAGAGCATTGCCTTTTTATAGATCTTCCCAAGATGAACCTGCGCCAGGTTGCCGCCGACTACCAGCAGTGAAAGCGGCACGGTGCAGTCCCCGACTATCTTCAGGGGTTTATATAGCGCAGACGGCACGATGCGGTTTAAGCCAAAGAGAATGAACCCCAGGCTAAAGAGCGTCGCCAATACCGGAGGGCTAAAGAGGCTGCCCAGCTCAAACTTCTTTTTCTTCTGATACGACAACATCTGTACGCCCAGCGACCAGACCACCAGGTTAAAACCCATAAGAAAAAGAAATAAATAAATAAACATCGTATCCGCCTCTGCCTTGCTAAACAGCGCGGCGATAAGCGCCATCGGCAGGAATCCGGAATTCTGGAAGGCAATCAGGCTTAAGAATTGCCCCCTTTGCTCCTGGCCCCCGGCAGCAAAAATAAATACTGCCCCGATTATCAATCCGGCGATGGTAATTAAGATGCTTACCAGCGGAAAAACCCACCAGTCAGGATAGAGGCTGAAACTAAACCCCTCTATTAATTTCGTAAAGATTAAAAGCGGCAGGGTTACCTCAATGACCAGGCGGCTGAACGCGTTCAACCCCTCCTGCCTGATGATATTTCTTTTGACCAGAAAATACCCTATCGCGGCCAAAAGAAAAATCTGCCCCATCGCAGACCCGGTAATCCGAAAGTGCTCTAAAAACATACTCATATCTCTTTATCTCCGAAGAACATAGTATAACATATTATCCCCAAAAAACCCAAATTATATCGACATCGGATACTCAGAGTATGCGCGTCTGCCTTGGTTTGATTTGAGCCGCACGTAGGAGGCTTTCGCGGGTACGGATTGCCCGCTATAAATTATAGGCAAGAGCGAAAGCCGACTCCCGAGCGCAGTCCGCCAAAGTTCTATGGCGGACAAGCGGTGCGGCGAAAACAAACCAAGGCAGACGCGCAATTATGGTTTGACAGGACTATTGAAGTAGAATATACTTGATTTATCGCGGAAGTGGCGGAATGGCAGACGCGCTAGCTTCAGGAGCTAGTGGGGGAAACTTCATGAGGGTTCAACTCCCTCCTTCCGCACCAAAAAAACGGCAGGCCGAATGAACCCGGCCTGCCGCCTGTCTAAGCGGGCTTGCTAAAACCTATCCTGCTATTGCATCAATAATAAGCACTAACTCCTTTAAGCCGTCAGGGGTCAGGACACCTCTTGCCGCCTGCAGGTCAAAGGTATCCACTAAACACATCACTATCTCATCCAGGTGCTCTCTAAGCTCTCCCCTCTGGTAACAGGCAACCACAAACTCTTTTAGCCGGTCCTCTGAAGGAGTAATCTCTGCCTCCAGCATATTCTGAATCTGGTTAAGCTCTGTATCCAGGTTGATGTTCCTGAGGCTGCTCATCTTCGGCATAGCAAAACTTAAGCCCGAGAGGTTACCCATCGGCCTGGTAATTGTATTAATTACCCTAAAGTCAATTCCACCCATATTCTTATTGGGAATTGATGCTGAGCGCAGCGAAGCATCCTCGTCAGTCGCCGCCTGCAAAGAGGAGCTGGACTGCGCTGCAACAACCTTCTTTGTGATATCAAGGAAGCTCTCTGCTTTTAAACTAGCTCCTCCAATAAGAAATCCGTCAACATCAGGTTTTGCTATAAGCTTTGCGGCATTCTCCGGCTTTACACTGCCGCCGTATAATATACGTATCTTTAATGCAACATCCCACCCAAACATTTCTGCCAGTATCTCTCTGATGAACCTGTGCATCTCTTGCGCCTGTTCAGGGGTAGCAACTTCACCTGTTCCAATGGCCCATACCGGCTCATAGGCAACAGTTGCCTTCTCGGCATCCTGATAAGAAAGGCCTGCGAGGCTGTTTCTGACCATCTCTTCTACTACGGCTCTTTCATTTCCTGCCTTTCTCTCAGCAAAACTTTCGCCTACGCAAACAATAGGGGTAATCTCATATTTGAACGCAGTCTTTGTTTTCTTGTTTACATTACGATTTGATTCTCCGGTAGGTTCCTGCTTAGAATTCCTTCTTAATTCGGAATGCCCCAGGATAACATAAGGCACACCTAAATCTGCAAGCTGCTTGGCAGAAATACCTCCTGTAAAAGGCCCTTTTTCTTCGCCATACATATTCTGCGCCGCAAAGCCTATGGGATTATAAGTTACCTTTACCCCTCCCGTATAATCCTGTTTACTATTCATGTAATCTACGGCTGAATCCAAATATACAAAGGATGGCGCAACCACTGTCTCAATATTTGTAGCGCCGTCTATCCGATAAATCCCTACCGCAATATCATCAATTAAACTCATTACCTGAGACTTATCGCTTTGTTCCATCTTCCAATTCGCAATTACCATAGACTTACGCTGCGGCGCTGCCTGCTTCTCCTGTATCTGTGTTAGCGCCGAGCTGGCCGTCTGGAAGGAATCTTCTGCCGTAATAACAAGATTTTTAACGCCGTCGGAAACTGCTGTAATACTTTGCCCGAGCTGCGAAAAAGCAGGGGATACTAGCCTGGTTTTAGCTACCATAGGGCCCATAGGAGTAATTAATAAAGTTCGCATTGTTAAAACAGGGGCTTCGGGATTTGTTGTGTCAATTTCAACTCCTTTAAAAAGCCCGGCATCTGAACCAAACTGCCCCTCTAAAGGATCGTTGATGCTGGTTAATGCAATAGCGCCGGTATTTGTTCCGAATCCTTTCCCTGAAGTTACCTCTGTTAAATCTGTATAATTAAGCCCTAAAGCATAAGCACCGTTTCTTTCTGCTAGGTTGTATGTATGCCCAGATTTAGCAGTAAGTTGTTTTTTGGTCCCTGTTGGAGAAACGCGCGTGCTCTCAAAATGAGCCTGGGGGAACAAGGCGGTTGCTTCATCCGCTATTCTTCCTTCTACAGAACCGCTGCGGCCAAAAACACTAACCATACGGCCGTCTATTTTTAGGCCCATAATGGAAGCAAGCCGCCAAAAGAAATCACCGTCTCCGGGCCCCAAAACCCGAAAGCCGGGATATTTCTCTTGAAGCTTTAATCCGTCATTATAAATTACCCGGTGATTTGCTCTTGGATCTTTATCCTCTTCATTTGACCATTTCCAAAGCACAACCATTGCCTGATTGCTCATAAATTCTGCCATGGCGCCCTTATCCTGATAATCCACTCCATGCGCTCTGGCTAATTTTGGATAATATTGCGAAGGCAGGGTAAAAGGAGTTACGCTTAATCTTTCAGGGGAGCTATAGCTGGTACCTCCCCTGCGCACTTCTTTATCCGGTTCCGGATTTCTTGCGTCTTTAAAAACCGAGGCTACTGACCAACTATTGGCATCTTCGCCTTTACGCAGATCAATAACCTTTCCGTCCTTATATTTCAAAAGCTTAATTCCGTTGGTAACTTCTAAAGCGTCAGCAAAAAGATAACGAAATCTTACATTTGGGTTTTGCTTTTTAATCTGGTTTAATCTTCTTTTAAAAGTGGCGCGGTTTGCTCTAGCATCGCCCAGGTTCTTAAAACTATGAGCCTGCCCCTGATAAATAATAGTGAAGACCGGCAAACCCCATTCCCCATCCCGCGGGCCTTCACTGCCCCAACTTACAATCGCAATATTTGGATTGGCTGCAGTAAATTTCTTCAGGGCTGAAATCCCTAATGTCAATGAAATATTATCTGCTAATGATTTTCTGTTTTCTGTTACTTGCTCTATATAGGCAACATGTGTCGTGCCTACAGCTTGTAATAAGGAAGTTGCTAAAGAGGCTTTAATCATCTCAACCTCTTCCGCAGTTAAGCTTGTTGGCATATCCTGTGAGATTCTTCCGGGCAATGGTAATGCTTCAAGCTCGAAACTCTTTACCTGAAGTCCGATATCAGTCAGGGAATCTTCTAAGGTTGGGCTTATAATTTTACTAAGCTCATCAACAGAGTGAGCTGGCCTATAATTAGCCAATTGCGCTTTAGTGGCTGTGGCTTTACTGTCTCTGTCATCCAGCGATGAACTACCGGTTGCTTCCTTTAGCTCCGGAATAAGATCCTTAGCATTTCCGCCAAGGGCAGCCGCATTATTTGCGGCAAAAAGGGCATCTGTAACCGAACCCTTCCCCTCATAACTCCCTACTGACGAAGATGACATTGTCAGGTTAGTAGCATCAAACCCCCCGCTAAAATACGTCTTGATAACCGGCCCACCCAAAGTACTGTTGGCACGTTCTTTAATGTTGTATTCGCCTTGGGAGAAGGAGTTCTTGTATTGGTTAAAATAAGGA
>JAZDPH010000052.1:0-5537 GCA_043797735.1 Candidatus Omnitrophota bacterium
GCAAAGATTACGGATTATTATCGGGGCAGGCAAATCCCCGAAGGGTATAAGGGGCTGACTGTTTCCTGTATTTACCGTTCTAGCGAGAGGACTTTAACCGAAGCAGAAGTTACGCCGCTGCATAATCAGATCTGCGTTATGTTGGCAGAACGGTTCGGGGCGAAAATCCGCTAGCGTTGACATTTTTTGAATATGTGTTATACTTCAAATAGAAATAAATAGTTCTTTATATCCCTGCGGTGCGCGTTGGAAATTTGATAATTGTTGAACCAACACCAATATCAAGGGAGCCCATTATTCCTTAATGCCTTGGCATCAAGGATCGGGCACCCACCTGAAGCCAAAACGGTTCAGACTATCATTCCCAACGGCATCTTGCGGGGATTTTTTATTGAGCAGACAATTTACGCAAGCGAAGCAGCGTAAATTGTAGCCCAAAGGGCGTCTGCGAAATAATCCTCCGAAGCCCTACCATCATTTTACCTATAAGAGGGCGCAGGAGGATAGGCATGTTATGGATCTATTCCAGGAAGACAATAAAACAACATACACTAAAGACCAGCCCCTGGCTGTGCGTATGCGGCCGGCTAACCTTGATGAATTTGTGGGCCAGGAGCATATATTAGGCAGGGGAAAGTTACTGCGCCGGGCAATAGAGGCGGACCGGATCAGCTCTCTAGTATTGTATGGCCCTCCGGGAACAGGCAAAACTTCCTTAGCCTGGTGTATCGCTAATGTTACTAAGGTATACTACGTTTCTGTGAATGCCACAACCTCAAACGTAGAAGAATTAAGGCGGATTATCTCGGCCGCAAAAGTAAAAAAATCCAACACGGCTAAGAAGACTATACTTTTTATAGACGAGATTCACCGTTTTAATAAAGCCCAGCAGGATGTCCTCCTGCCGGATATTGAAGAAGGTAACCCGATTCTTATCGGGGCTACCGTTCACAATCCTTATTTCTCCATTGCCTCTCCCCTATTATCCCGCTCTCTGGTCTGCGAACTAAAAACTTTAAAGGAAAATGAAATTTTAGCCATTCTAAACCGCGCGCTCTCCGATAAAGAAAAGGGCTTGGGGAGTTTAAAGATCAAGGCAGATAAAAAAGCCTTGAGTTTCCTGGCAAAGATTTGCGAGGGGGATGCCAGGCGCGCGTTAAATGCGCTGGAAGTAGGCGCCCTTACTACACCTAAATCCAAAGAGGGGTTTATTAATTTTAATTTAGAGGTTGCCTCGGAGTCTATCCAGAAAAAAGCCGTGCTTTATGATAAAGACGAGGATGCGCATTATGATACGGCCTCGGCATTTATTAAATCCATGCGCGGCTCCGATCCCGACGCCGCGCTTTACTGGATGGCAAAGATGCTTTACGCCGGAGAGGACCCGCGTTTCATCGCCCGCAGGATTTGCATACTGGCGGCGGAAGACGTGGGTAATGCCGATCCCCTGGCGCTGGTTTTGGCAAATGCCGCTTTACAGATATCGGAGTTCGTAGGGATGCCGGAGGCGCGTATTCCGTTAGCGCAGGCTTGTGTGTATGTTTCCTGCGCTCCCAAATCCAATGCCAGTTATCTGGCAATAGAAAAAGCAAGCGCGGATATCGCAAGTAAAAAAGTTCAGGAGGTGCCGGATCATTTAAAAGACGGCACTTTAGACGGCGAGGCCCTAGGCCACGGGAAAGATTATAAATACGCCCATGATTACCCGGGCCATTATGTAAAACAAAAATACACCAGGCAAAAGGTAAGCTATTATGAGCCGACGGATATCGGTTACGAAGCCAAGATTAAACAACGGTTGGAAAAGTTAAGGGCAACAAATAAAAAGGAGGAGGCATGAGAAAAGGATGCGTATTGTTTTTGCTGGCAGGCCTTATAATGTTAGGTACAGGTTGCCAGGGGAATAAAACCAGGGTGGCAGAAGGTTCGGTAATCGGCGGAGTAATAGGTGCCGCAGCCGGAGCAGGAATCGGCAGTTTAAGCGGGAATGCGGGTGCCGGAGCAGGAATCGGCGCCGCAGTAGGTGCTGTAAGCGGGGCAGTAATAGGCAGCCAAATTGAGCAGCCCAATCAAGCTGCCCAGGCAACGCAAGTTGCAAATCCTAATCAGATGACAGTGCAGCAAATCATTGATTTAAGCAAACAGGGATTCGGAGACCAGATAATTATTGAGAAGATAAAAACATCCAACTCCAAATTTATTCTTACGGAAACAGACGTTAAATATATCAAAGAGCAGGGGGTTTCCCAAAAAATTATTGATGTCATGCAGGGGAAATAAAACAAAGGTATGATCTTGTTAATCTACGCGTCAATTTTTGCCGGAGTAGCCATGATAGTCTATGCTGTTTATGGCATTTTTTCTTCGGCAGGGCCCGGCACAGGAGCAAAGGGCAGAAAGAAATCCTCTACTTCCGGCGCAGGGGAACTTTCTTCTGAAAGGCAAAGGATTCTGCAGCTGCAGGAAGAGGCGAATTCCCTGGAGAGCGAATTAGAAAAAACCAAATCAGAATATGCTGTCAGGGAAAAGGAATTTGAGACAACCAAAAAGAAAACCGCGGAATTAGAGCAGGAGTTAGCCAGGAGGCAGGGCTGGGTAACAACCGCCGAGGAGACGGTTAACAAGGTTAAAGAGGAAAATCTGGATTTAAGGAATAAATTCGTTGCCAAAGAAAAAGAATTACAGGAGGAATTCTCCAAAAATGTAAACTTGGACAGGCAGATAAAAGAGCTGCAGGATAAAATTAAGGCCCTGGACCAGGACTTAAAAGACAAATCCGATCAGATTGAGGCCCAGAAACACAAATTAGAAAAAGCAGCAGGGGATATTAAGGCGCATTTGAATGATATTAAGGCGCTGAAAAAGAAAGAAGAAATCAGCGAGTGGGTGCCTAAGGCAGATTTTAATAAACTCAATGATGAGTACACCGAATTAGAGAAGGAGCTGGAGGAGAAAGACAAGAGATTACAGAGTTTTGCCGAGGAGATAACGCATTTAAGGAACGAGTCAGCGAAAAAACTAGCAGCGGCGATAGAAGAAAAACCGGTTGAAGCTGCGCCGCCGGAAATCCCTGCCGAGGCTTCGCCTGTAATTGAGGCGCCAAAGGAAGAAACTCCGCCTGAAGCCGTTATTCCTATTCCTCAAGAAGAGAAAAAGGAAGAGGCAGCGCCCCAGCCTAAAGAGAAAGAAGCCCGGCCAGCTCCGCGCGTTGATTTACAAAAAGTGAGAAATATCGGCATTATGGCGCATATTGACGCGGGAAAGACTACGGTAAGCGAGCGCATTTTATTTTATACCGGCCGTTCGTATAAGATCGGCGAAGTGCATGAAGGTGAAGCGGTAATGGACTGGATGAAGCAGGAGCGCGAAAGAGGCATTACTATTACTGCGGCAGCAACTACCTGTTTCTGGAAGGAACACAAGATTAATATTATTGATACGCCCGGCCACGTTGATTTTACCGTTGAGGTTGAAAGAAGCTTAAGGGTATTAGACGGCGCTGTGGCGGTCTTCTGCGCGGTCGGCGGAGTTGAGCCGCAGTCAGAGACAGTCTGGCATCAGTCCAACAAATATAATGTGCCTAAGATCGCATTCGTCAATAAGATGGACCGCACCGGAGCAGATTTTTTTGCGGTGCTAAAAGGAATTGAAGAACAGCTCGGAGGAAACGTTATTCCTCTGGAGATTCCTTTGGGCGCAGAAGATGCCTTTCGCGGGGTAATTGACTTAGTAGAAATGAAGGCCTATATTTATGAAGATGATTCGCAGGGAAAAGATTTTAAGATAGAAGAGATACCGGATGACTATAAGGAGCAGGCAAAGAAATACCGGCATCTGCTCCTGGAAAAAGTTTCCAGCCTTGAGGAGGCATTAACCAAAAAATTCCTGGAGGATGAATCAACGATTACGCAGGAAGAGATAATACAAGTTATCCGCCGGGGAACCATTGTCAATAAGATGGTCCCTCTTTTATGCGGAGCAGCCTTTAAAAATAAAGGCGTGCAGAAACTGCTGGATGCCGTAACCATGTATCTGCCATCGCCTTTGGATTTGCCTGCGACGCAAGGGCATGATCCGGAAGATCTCGCAAAAATTATCCAGAGGAATCCGGATATAAACGAACCCTTCGCAGCCCTGGCTTTTAAAGTGCAGACTGACCCGCACATGGGTAAGCTTGTTTACATCCGTATTTATTCAGGGTTTCTTGGTACCGGCTCATATGTGGTGAATGTTACAAAAGACAAGAAGGAAAGGATTTCAAGAATCGTGCAGATGCATGCTAACCTCAAAGAGAATATTGAATATGCCTTTGCCGGAGATATTGTGGCTGTGCCGGGGCTTGACTATACCGCTACAGGAGATACCTTAAGCGATCCCGAAAACCCCATTCTTTTGGAGGCAATTGAATTCCCTGTGCCGGTTGTCTCCTTAAGTATTGTTCCCAAGAGCCGCTCGGACCAGGATAAATTAGGTAATGCCCTGGCGCGCCTGGCAGACGAAGACCCTACTTTTCAGGTTAGTTCTGATGAAGAGACCAAAGAGACTCTGCTCACCGGAATGGGGGAGCTGCATCTTGAAATTATTGTAGACAGGCTCAAAGAAGAATTCGGTGTTGAGGCAACAGTGGGCCAACCAAAGGTGGCATTCAGGGAGACTATTTTAAAACCCGCGGAAGGAGAAGGTAAATATATCAAACAGTCAGGCGGCAGGGGCCAATACGGCCATGTAGTTATGGAGGTTTCGCCGAATACTCCGGGAGAAGGGTTTGATTTTATAAACAGCATCAAGGGAGGAGCAATCCCGGCGTCATTTATTCCGGCGATAGAAAAGGGCGTGATTGAGGCAATGCAAAAAGGGGTTTATGCAGGATATCCCGTAGTGGATATTAAGGTAGATTTGACTGATGGCTCATTTCATGAAGTGGATTCATCAGAGCTTGCCTTCAGGATTGCCGCCAGCCTCGGTTTTAAAGAGGCGTTCTTAAAGGCAGGGCCGGTTTTGTTAGAGCCTTACATGTCTTTATCGGTGAATAGCCCGGAGGAGTTTGTGAATGCGATCGTCGGCTACATCTGTTCCCGCCGGGGGAAGGTCATGAATGTAGACATGAAGGCAAAACAAAAAATCATATCCGCGGAGGTTCCGCTCTCGGAGATGTTCGGTTATACCACCAACATACGTTCGCTAAGCAGCGGCCGCGCCAACGCCACTATGGAATTTGATAAGTACCAGCAGGTGCCTGCCGAAATCGCCCAAAAGATCCTTGAGGAGAAGAAAAAAAAGGAAGGAGAGAAAAAATCTTAACATATTCCTTGAGCTTGGCGGGAATTTGTGTTAAAATTTTTTAAGATATGATTATCACAGAGTTAAAACCCGTTCAGGATATTATAGATAGCTTAAAAGGCTATCAGAAGATTTTTTTAGTCGGCTGCGGCGAGTGCGCTACTACCTCTAAGACCGGCGGAGAGCCGGAGGTATTGAAGATGAAGCAGCAACTTGAAGAACAAGGCAAGGTTGTGCTCGGAATGTGTATTCCCGGC
>JAZDPH010000059.1:0-12480 GCA_043797735.1 Candidatus Omnitrophota bacterium
TACCTATATTAGAGGCGGCAAAGATATTCTCCGGAATTATGCTGAATTTAAGCAAGGAGCCCTTGTACGGCTCGATATTGCAGAGCATAAAAAGAGGAAGGGCCTCGGAGATAGATTATATAAACGGAGAGTTTGTCAGGATGGCAGAAGAGAATAATTTCAAGGCTCCGCTTAATGAGAAGTTGGTGGAGATGGTGCATCAGGTTGAAAAAACAGGAAAGTTTTTTAGCAAAGAACAACTACTCAAGATGGTCATTGTGAGGAGTCCCTACGATACGTCGGGACGACTCGCAATGACAGACACCTTTTAATATGGATAAAGTCAATACCCCATTCCCAAAATTAAAACTTACCGTAAAAAACGTCTACGGCGAATGTTACCACGGTTATAAAGCAGGCGATGAATTGCTGCTGGAGGATTTTACGCATGCGCCGAAATATTTCTGCCTTGGCCTGGCCCATGCTTTGTTTCCGGTCGCCTATGCTTTAAGTTTTGGGGCAAAATTTGGCTTCCGCGATAACCAGCGTTCACTGCTGGTCACCTGTCCCGACGGAGGAAAATTAGAATTTGAGGTTGAGATTTTCGACAAAGATGGCAAAATTGAAAGCGTCTCCAAAGATGCTGATTTCTCCCGCCCCATAATAAACGCGCAGGGCGGGATCCCGCCTGCTGTTAATAACCCGGCGGGAAAGGGGCCTAACCCAAAGAAGATGGTTATTGAAGTAGTCAAATCAAAGGGTAAATGCAGTTTCGGTTACAAGACAGGGGACAAATGGGAGACCTCCGGTTTAAAATGCATCCCCGGCTTTTGCGGGGCGGCATTCCATACGGCGTTTCCCGCGCTTTTTGCCCTTAATTTCGGGGCAAGGTTTTTCTTTATGGATAATCCGGATTCGATAGATACGGTTACCTGCCCGGATGGCGGCAATATAGTGTTTAAAGTGACGCGGACAGAATAGCCTAAGGCTATTCTGTCCGCGTCATTGCGAGGCGAAGCCGAAGCAATCCCTCTGATAAGATTGCTTCCTGCCGGCAGGCAGGCGCCCGACATATCTTCGGGGCTCGCAATGACAATGAGAGATTTATTATGGCTAAACGTAGAGTTGTTGTAACCGGCTTAGGGGTAATCTCGCCCAACGGTATCGGTAAAGATAATGCCTGGCTGGGTATGGTTTCAGGAAAATCCGCAGTCAAATTAGTGGATGGTTTTGATGTATCGCTGTTTAATACCAAGATCGCCGCCGAGGCAAGGGATTTTGACCCGTTCAAACTCGGGCTTACCCACGACGAAGTTATGCGCATGGACAGGTACGTGCAGTTTGCGCGGGTCTGCGCGCGGATGGCGGTAGGAGACAGCGGTATTGATTTTTCCAAAGAGGACCCGCAGCGCATCGGGGTCTGCCTGGCTAACGCTATTTGCGGCACAAAGTATATGGAAGAGGAGTTTGCCCTGGTTACCGAAGACGGCCACGCTCCAATTAACCCCGCGCTGGTGAGGCCTGATTTGTATGACGCGGCGATGTTTAATACCCCTTCCATAGAAATCTCTGCCAAATATGGCTTTAAGGGGATCTGCGATACTCTTTCCACAGGATGCACCGCCGGGACCGACTCATTGGGTTTTGGCCTGGAGACCATTCAGGACGGAGAACACGATATAATGTTTTGCGGCGGCTCAGAGGCGCCGATTACTCCGATTACATTCGGGGCCTTTGACGTGGTTAATGTTTTATCCTGCCGTAATGATAACCCGGCGGCTGCCTCGCGGCCGTTTGATAATAGGCGCGACGGATTTGTCCTTTCGGAAGGGGCCGGGATTTTGATTTTAGAGGAACTTAACCACGCCTTAAAACGTAACGCTAGAATTTACGCCGAGGTAACCGGTTTCGGTACCAGCTGCAACGCCTACCATATGACCGACCTGCCGGCAGACGGGGGGGCAATGGTAAATTGCATAACCCTGGCCTTAAAAGATGCCGGCGTAAAGCCCGCCGAAATAGATTATATCAACGCCCACGGCTCCTCCACCAAGATGAACGATATATTTGAAACCAACGCCTACAAAATTATATTTGGCGATTATGCCTATAAACTGCCGATTAGTTCGTTTAAATCAATGATCGGCCACCCCCTGGCTGCGGCCAATGCGGTGGAGCTTGTAGTTTCCTCAATGATTTTTGAAAAAGGCCTCCTTCCTCCGACCATAAACCAACAGGAGAAAGACCCGCTTTGTGACCTAGACTATATCCCTAACCTGGCGCGCAAGAAACAGGTAAATACCATATTAAAAACAAGCAGCGGTTTCTCGGGGATACATTCTTCATTAGTATTGAAAAGGTTTAAGTGAATAATGGGCCCCGCCCTTCCCAAGGCGGGGTATAAATAAGAAAGGAAGAGCGGGGTGGAAAAAATAGCAGTCAGCGGAATAGGGGTAGTTACTCCTTCGGGAATCGGCAAGCGCCAGTTCTGGGCCAATCTTAAATCAGGCCGCTCCTTTATCAAGGAGATTACCCGCTTTGAATCCTCAAAGTACCCATCGCATATCGCCGGGCAGATTGACGACCTGGAAAAATACAGCCACGTCTCCGAGCGGCTCCTTAAAAAAATAGACGCATTCTCGCATATGGCGCTGATTGCCGCCGAACTTGCCCTGCAGGATGCCGGCATTGACATAAAAAACGAGGACCCGAATCTTGTCGGGATATTTTTAGGCAATGCTATCGGCGGATGGCTTTATGCGGAAACCGAGCTGCGCGATTTATATCTTGAAGGACGGGAAGGGGTTTCTCCCTATATGGCCTCGGCCTGGTTTCCCGCCGCCCCCCAGGGGCAGGTCTCTATTTATTACGGGATAAAGGGCTTTAGCAAGACCGTAGTCGCAGACCGAGCCAGTTCCCTGATGGCGCTGGGATATGCGGCCAAGGTTCTGAATAAAAATAAACTTAATATGATTTTATCCGGAGGGATGGAGGCGCCGGTTACCCCCTATGCTTTATTATGCTGTAATACTTATGGAGGGCTATCCGAAGATAATGCCCATCCGCAGGCTGCCTACCGGCCTTTTGATAAGAGGCGCAACGGTTTTGTAATTGCAGAAGGGGCCGGTATTGTGGTGTTGGAGCCGATTGCGCGCGCCAAGAAAAGAGGCGCAGGAGTCTTTGCCTATATCTGCGGCTACGGCACCAGCTGCGACGGAGTAGACAGGATTAACCCGGCCTCAGACGGCAGGGAATTAGCCCGCGCAATTAATACCGCCCTTGCCGATGCCGGAATGAATGCAGGCGATATTGACTATATAAGTTTAGACGGATTGGCGGTAGATATTTGGGATAATTCGGAGATCGCGGCAATTAAAAACGTCTTCGGCGATAAGCTCAAAGAGATCCCGCTAAGCTGCCCTAAGTCGATGTTCGGGAATCTCCTGGGGGCATCCGGGGCGGTGGATATGATTGCCGCTATTCTGGCGATGGAGCATGGGCTTATCCCGCCGACATTGAATTTGGATGAACCGGCAACAAACGGCTTAAATTTTATCAAAGACAAGGCAAAAGAACACAAGATAGATAAGGCGCTGGTAATTTCCCGCGGAAGGGGAGGGATTAATTCGGCGATAGTAATTGAGAAAGGAGCATAAATGAAGATTCTATTTGTTATGCCGAACGTGGGCTGCTGGGCGACGCACGGGATACACAGGTCGCCTAATCAGCTGTATGCGCATTGGGCTAGTTACATACGCGAAGCCGGATACACCGACATTGCGGTTATTGACGGAAGGGCCCACGAAACTCCTATGGAGCAATTAATAGAACAAGTTAAGGGCAGCAATCCCGATATCGTGGTTATGGGCGAGCAGATACACGGCTATGGCGGCTACGGCGTCCTGCGCCACTTTAAAGAGGCGGCTGGAAGGATAAAGAATGCGCTTCCCAATACAAAGATAATCTTAGGGGGTTTATGGTATTCAGCCATGCCCGTGCCGACCCTGGAGGAAAACCCGGCTGTAGATTTTGTAGTTATGGGGGAGGAGGAGTCTTTCGCGGACTTAGTCGAGGCGATAGATAAGAAAAAAAATTTAGCGGACGTAGGCGGAGTTACCTCGCGCATTGACGGTAAAATTGTTATGGGCCCGCATAAGCCGCTGATGACTGACCTGGATAAACTTCCTTTGCCGGCGTACGATTTATTCCCCATGGACAAATACGTGGGCCATACGCACTGGAAGCCCTTCGTGGATATGATCACTTCCCGGGGGTGCCCGTCGGCCTGCACATTCTGTTATGAGTGGGACCAGTTTGACCCGCGTTCGCCTTCTGACTTTTTAAAATGGCGCGCCAAGAGCCCCGAACGGATTATTGAAGAGCTGGAGTTATTGCACAAGAAATACGGGGTTAAGGTTGTGGTTATTCAGGATGATAACTTTAATGTTGACCCGGCGCGGGTCAAGAAGTTCTGCGAGATGAAACTAAAGAAAAATATCCCGATTAAATGGGTTTCTTTAGGCAGGGCCGTGGATTGGGTAAACTGCGAATCCATTTTGCCCCTGATGAAAGAGTCAGGCCTGTTTATGGGCGTATTCGGAATTGAAGTTACCACACAGGATGAACTAAAGAAAATTGCCAAAGGGACTACCATTGAGCAGATTAAGAAGACTATTGAGATTTTGCGCAGAAACGATATCGCCATTGTTGCCGATATTATGATCGGGTTTGATTATGATACAGAGGCAATAATTAAACAGAGGTTTGAATTTGCCGATCAGGTTGACCCCGATGTTTTATGGATCGGCTATGTTACCCCCGCGCCTAATTCGCCGATGTGGAGGATATCCCTAAAGAAGCACTGGATTGACCCTAAAAAAGTGGATTTCAGCCAGTGGGATTTCCTGCACCCGGTCATACCGACGGATCATCTCTCCATAGAGGAGCTGGGGCGCCTGGGTGCCTGGTGTATGCGCGAGTTCTTTTCCAAGCCCGGCAGGATCAATAGAATTATGGAGAGTAACTTTGATATACTGGCAAAGCTCTGCTTTCAGGATGTAATGGCAGGGGTAGGCAAGTGGGAGGCAGGGGCGACTAAAGGCGAGGTGCATATTTAGTCCGTAGTCAATAGTCCGTAGTCCGTAGAAAAAGAAGGAGTAAAAACGATGGAGACAAAAGAAAAAATAAAAGCGGTGTTAGTGAATTTGCTTAAGATAAAGCCGGAAGAGTTAAAGGACGATGCCTCGCTTGAAAGCAGTATCGGCGTAGATTCTACGGAGATGGTGGAGACGGTTATCGCCTTAGAGAAGACGTTCAATATAAAACTAAGCCCGAAAGAGATAGCCAAATCCTCGACTATTAACGAGATTGAGGCTATTATAAATTCAAAATTAAGCGTTGATGAACCCCGCCCTTCCTAAGGCGGGTATAGGTAAGAAAGGAAGAGCGGGGTGAACATAGTTGATTTAAGCCTGCCCATTGATGAGAAGGCCTTTGAAGTGCACCATGTAGATATTGAGCGCACTTCGCATGGGGCAGGTATTGAAAAATTCAACCGCCTGATGATGAACAGGACTCTCTCCGGCAGGATAAAGCGCCTGTTGGGCATGCGTATCCTGAAAAAAGAGGACCTGCCCGACGGGGAGTTTTTATCGCTGGAGGTGGTGCATGCGCCGGTGCATATCGGCACCCACCTGGACTACTCCTTTCATTACGGTTCGCGCTCTGAAGGGAGGGCGGCAAAGACCGCGGATGAAATCCCGCTTGAGTATTGCTATCAAAACGGAGTAAAGCTGGATTTTTTGCACAAGAGGCCCGCTGAGGTTATCACCGCCGCCGACCTGGAAGGGGCCTTAAAAAAGGTTAATTATGAGCTTCGGCCGCTGGATGTAGTATTACTGCATACCGGAGCGGATAAATTATACGGCGGGCCCAGGTATTTCAGCGACTATCCCGGCGTAAGTGTTTGCGCCATTGATTACATGCTTGATCGGGGAATAAAGATTTTCGGCGTAGATACGATGGGCATCGACCGGCCATATCGCTTTATGCTTAAAGAGTTCCTGGAAAAAAAAGACAGCAGGTATTTTTATCCTGCGCATTTTTACGGCAGGAAGCGCGAATTTATCCATATAGAACGGCTGGCTAATCTCGGAAGGCTGCCGGCTTGCGGCTTTAAGGTGAGTTGTTTTCCGGTGCGCATTAAACAGACCGGCGCGGCCTGGGCAAGGGTAGTGGCAATTTTATAAGTTGTGCCGTCATTGAAGGAGGTAAAAGATGGGGCATACCTGTAATTCTATAATAATCAATGCGCCGTATGATTTGGTCTTTGACATTTCAAATGATATCCCGCGCTGGACCGAGTTATTCGGCGGGGAGTACCAAAAGGCAGAAGTTTTAAAGAAAGAGGGCAACAAAATCACCTTTCGCCTTACCGACGACGAAGGCAACTCCTGGCAGTCATACCGGCTGCTTTTTAAAGAGCATAATTTTGCTTATGCCCAGAAATTGCCGCCGGAGTTCCCTTTTAAATTCATGAAGATTATCTGGTTATATACACCCCGGCCGGACGCAATGGCTTTGGCTAAAGGAGGCCAAACCACGTCCTTCTGTCCTGTGGAGATGTCCTGGATTCAACATTTTGAAATGGCAGATAAGGCAAAGTTCAACGACCAGCAGGTAGAGGGGTTTATTAATAAGCATTCAAAGGATAATCTGGCGATATTTAAAGAGGTTATTGAAAAAGAAGCCAAGAAGTGAGACGATCGGCCTATATAATTTTGTGCCTTCAAGGCGCAGTTTTATCTTTCAATGTGGCGGCAAGCGCGGCATTGATTCCTTCAATTGCCGCTGAATTTGCGCTTTCTCAATTTTTCGTCGGGACTATTATCTGGATATACATGCTTTCTTACGGGACGGCGGCTTTAATCTACGGGCCGCTGCTTAGGGCCCTTGATGCCAAAAGAATAGTCCTGGTTTGCCTGTTTTTATTTTCCTGCGCTAACTTTCTGGCCGGGATATCGCCCAATATAAAAAGCCTTTTTACGGCCAGGTTTTTTATGGGGGTCTTTGGCGCCGCATTTATACCGGTGGCCTTGATACTGATTGCCAGGAGCACGGAGCGCGCCCGGCGCGGCAGGCATGTGGGTATTTTTTTCGGCGCGACATTCACCGCTTCTCTTTTAGGGCTTTTTTTAAGCGGGATTATCCCCTGGAGGCTGATATATCTTATTCCCTCATTGTCCGGATTCATACTCTGCCTTTTTGTTTATCTTTACCTGCCACGTTTCAGTCCGGGGGGAAAAGGGCTGCGCATAAATTATCTTCCGGCGCTGCGCGACAGGAGAGTACTGGCGGTCTTTAGTTACATCTTCTTTATCAGCCTCTTTTTTCACGGTATCCAGCAGTGGCTGGGGGTCTATTTTTCGGATAGGTATCAGTTTAGCCAGTTTATCATCAGTATGTTGATTACCCTGACCAGTTTAAGCGGGATATTCGGGGAACTCCTGGGCGGGTGGTTTTCGGATTCCTTGGGCAGGGTAAAGACAGTAGATTTAGGCATAGGCTTGATGATCTTAAGCGTATTCCTGCTGATATTTAAGATGCCGTTGGTTATTCTCTATTTATTGATGGCTGTCTGGGGCCTGGGCTGGACATTTAACCATGCCGGGCTTTCTACCCTGCTTACCGACCTGCCGGAGGAGTTCCTGAATGAGTCGGCAAGCCTTAACAGCAGCGTGCGTTTTCTCTCCGGGGGGGCAGGGGCGTTTTTGGGGGGGGTATTGATGCAGAAGAGTTTTACTTTAGGGTTTATGGTTTTTGGGAGCTGTTTTTTGGCTTTATTGATTTTTTCCAGACAACTAATTCTAAAAAGGAGTAAAAGATGAGCGTTAATTTAAAAGGTAAAACCGCCGTAGTTACGGGTGCTAGCCGCGGGATCGGCAAGGCCATTGCCTCCACTGCGGCCGGCCTGGGGATCAATCTGGTTATAGCCGCGCGCAATGAAGGCCCGTTAAAGGAGGCGGCAGAGGAGATCGCCGGCAAATATAAGGTAGAGGTGTTAGCCGTGCCTTGCGACGTAACAAAGTTCACGGACCTGCAAAACCTGGTGGATAAAACAAAGGAAAGATTCGGCAGGATAGACATATTGATTAACAATGCCGGAGTTTCCAGCCAGTCGCCTTTTCAGAAACAGCCCTTTGAAGATTTCGAGCGGCTGGTGCATACAAATTACTTAGGTTACGTGCGCCTGATACGTTTGGTTATAAACGATATGATTAAAGAGAAATCCGGGGCGATAATCAATATGGTCTCCGGCTCGACCCTCTGCGACCCCCTGCCGAGGAACTTTCTGGTATACAGTTCTTTAAAGGTGGGGCTGCGCGCTTTCTCTAAGGGTTTATTCTGGGAATTACGCGACTATGGGATCAAGGTTACCTCAATCCTGCCGGGAGTAACCGACACGGATTTAACCGGTAAATTGCAGGAGATAACCATGGATGCCTCAAGGTTGATGACCACCGAAGCAATAGAAAACGCGGTAAAATTTGCGCTTACCGTTCCGGCAAACGTCTGCCCGCTGGAGATTGCGGTGATTAACCAGCAGACGCCCTGGACAGCGCCGGTGATACCGTTTAAACAGCAGCATCCGGAAAAATAATTGAGCAGTCGGGGAGTTTGACTGCTCATCCTGACGAGCGAAGCGAGGAAGGATCTCTACGATGAGTTGACTGGAGATCCTTCGCTTCGCTCAGAATGAGGGGTCGGACATCGACAGAAACACCCCGGCCTCTCAAATAATTAAAAAGGAGCGTGAGGATGGACAAACTGGATTTAAGGAACCTGAAAAAGCGTTACCTGGTATGGCTTTATAAAACTACCAAAGAGGCCTTTGACAGGTATGAGCGAAAATTCACCCAGCTTGATATTGATAAATCCATGCTTCAGGAGATAGAAAAAGAATTGGGGCAGGCGTATCTTCCTAATGAAAAAGAAGCGATCAAAAACCTTATAAATGACTTTGCCGGCTACATTGATAATAAAGAAAAGGCCTGCGCCGAACTAAGGCAGGCAGGCAAAAGAATAAACGCGGAATTTCTTTTTCTGGATATGAAACTGCAAGCGGTTGAAAAGGCGATTCTCAAGGATCTGGGTAAGAGGGCGCTTTCAAGGATTAAGGCGATGTATGAAAAAGAGATGACCAAGCGTATTTTAAAACGCAGTGAAGAGAAATGATTATTGACGCACACAGCCACTGGTTACCCGAAGAAATTATCAATAACGCCCACTTTTTTCATAAGGGCTGGAGCGATATTGAGGCGCAGGTTAAAGCGATGCAGGAGGCCGGCATTGACAGAGCGGTATTAAGTTACCCTACCTCTGATGCGCACCTTAAATTAGGCGGCCATTCCGAAGTGGCGCGCATCTTTAACGACAATATCGCTAAAATCCTGAAGGTTTACCCGGATAAATTTATCGGCTCGGCAGTCTTGCCGGTTGGAAAGCCGCAGGAGATGCTTGATGAGTTAAAGCGGGCAACCGAGGTGTTGGGATTTAAGGCAATATCGCTGGCTTCAAGTTATGAGGGGATATATCTGGATGATAAAGGCTTTTTATCTATATATAAGCAAGCCGAGCGGCAGAAGCTTCCGGTCTTTGTGCATTCGCAGATTGTTAAGCCCATAGGCTCGGAGCGGATAGAGGATCCATTATTGACCCCGGTAATTGAATACGTATTTGATACCACTATCTCCATCGGCAAACTCTTAGTGTCAGGGGTACTTAAGGAGTTTGCAGGGGTTAAATTCATCTTTGCCTATTTCGGGGGCGTTGTGCCATTTTTGGCGCAGCGCTTTGATGCGACCTACCAGATGCTGCGCGGGATGAATTTCGTAAAGGATTTGGGCGCAAAACCCACGGAGTACTTAAAGAACATTTACGTTGATACCAGCGGCGATAAGACGAAGGCGAATTTTCTTTCGGCATTAGAGCTGGTCGGCCCGAAACACCTGCTATGGGGCAGCGACTGGCCGGCAAAGAAGGATATCACCGGCAGCATTGATGCCGTGCGTTCTTTGAATATATCAGAGCAGGATAAAAGCGCTATCCTGGGCGGGAATTTGGAAACAATGCTGGCATAATCGTCATTACCAGCCTGATCCTTTCGTCATTGCGAGAAGCGAGCGCAGCGAGCGACGAAGCAATCTCAACCACTAATTTTGCGTCTGGCTTATGGTGTTTCTCGCAGCACCGCTTGTCCGCCATAGAACTTTGGCGGACTGCGCTCGGGAGTCGGCGCTCGCTCTTGCCTGTAATTTATAGAGGGCAAGCCGTGCCCGCTCGCGCCTCCTACGTGCTGCTCAAAATCACCCCAATCCAGCCGCAACAATCTTGTGAGATTTTGCCTCCTTATGCGTCTATTGAAGTAGAGAGGAGGCAGGGATGAAGAATAGCGTTTTATCGGTTGAGGTGGTAGCGGCAAAGATCTTTGAAATACGCGGCAAGAGGGTAATGCTGGATAGGGATTTAGCAGAGTTGTATGGGGTAGAAACAAGGGACTTGAACAAGGCGGTAAGAAGAAATTTAGACAGGTTCCCCAGGGATTTTATGTATCAGCTTACAAGAGAAGAGGTTATGAACTTGATGTTCCAAAATGGAACATCAAGTTGGGGCGGCCTTCGAAAACTTCCGTATGTTTTTACTGAACAGGGGGTTGCGATGCTGTCTAGTGTTTTGCATAGCAAGAGAGCAGTGCGGGTTAACATCGCAATTATGCGCGCTTTTGTGAAGCTGCGCCAGATACTCTTAACTCATAAAGATTTGGCGGCCAAGCTGGAAAAATTAGAGCGTAAATACGCCGATCATGACGAAAAGATTCAGCTCATTTTTAACGCAATAAAACAACTATTAGAGCCCCCAGCGCCGCCAAAGGCGAAGTTGGGGTTTTAGCAGAGGCCAAATTCCGGAGACACGATATTTATTCAGTTTTGCGGGTTCTGTCTTGATTTATTTTGCTCTTTTATATTTTGCGTCTGGCTTGGGGTGCTTTCTCGCAGCACCGCTTGATTTTCCCCTGCGTGGAAAATCTGCGCTCGGGAGTCGACGCTCGCTCTTGCCTGTAATTTATAGAGGGCAAGCCGTGCCCGCTCGCGCCTCCTACGTGCTGCGCGAAATCACCCCAATCCAGCCGCAAAAATAGCGAACGCTCTAGTCGCTCGAAAGGGACAGGGTCATTTTAACAAAGAGCAAGATTTCTTCATTTTTGAAGAGAACAACACAGGGCGTCAGATTCATTAGATTTTTTGGAGGATGCAATGAATAACAAACAGATAGGCGTAGTGTCATTAATAGTTGCAATTTTATCATTATTATCAGGATGGATATGGTACTCCAAGAACAAAGCACTAGTCGACGTCAGCGGTAATAAAGAGTCCGTTGGAAATATAGTAACTGGAAATAATTCTCCAGTGATGGTTAATCAACAAATCACTGTTAAGGTAGATACGCTTAGTCCAAATCAAACACAACAATTAGAAACACAACTTAAGAAATTGGCGGAATATCAACAACCATTCTCCGATAGACCTAAAATCGGCGTAATCGAACCTTCCGTTACTTTTGTCAATTTTATAGATAACCCACCAAAATTTATGGGTCTTGTTAAAGCAGGCATCAATATACCTCTTTTAAATATTGGTGGCGTTAGCGCTAAAGACGTGATTACAAAATGGAAAATTTATGATAATAAGCAACCTATAACATCTGCAAGTGAATATGTTGGATATGACCCATATATAATTAACGAATTGCTGCCTAACGCTGCTAGGAAATTATATTATAATCCCGATATTGGCGCGGCAGGAATAGGAACATTTGAAGTTCTCCTTGAAATTGAATACACGAATGCTATTACAGGCGAGCGATATACAGAATACTTCAGAGGTATTACAGATTATTTGACACAGAAAGACAATAAGCCTGTAATTCGAGCGTTAACGCGTCAATGAGAGATAGCAAAATAGGGGATAGGACGGTTCTATTTTTAGCGCTTTGATATCCTGCTGCGGGGTTTGTGAGCGCACATTAGGAATTTTTTGGCAAATGTGTGCAAGGAATTACGAGCCGCTGAAGCACTGAGTGTTTGCGTAAGAAGCTGCGTAAGCGGCGAGTAAGCCGCAGCACACGGCAAAAAATTCCGTGCGCGAACAAAGCCCGCAGCAGGATATCAAAGAGATTGCTTCGGCGCGCTTCGCGCGCCTCGCAATGACGCAGGACGAGGTAGGGCTCACAATGACGAATTGAACGAGAAAGGCGACAGGGCCATTCAACAGGAGGAGATATGAAGCTACTGACACTGGTTTTAGTTTTATCATTATGCGTTTTCGGGGCGGGGTTTGCCGCGGATAATTTTTTGATTGACGACCTGCAGGGGACAATCTCCGGCGGGCCGGACGGGACGGTTGATTTTGGCGCAGGCAACGGCTCGGAGGTAAGGGTCTCTGC
>JAZDPH010000064.1:0-29865 GCA_043797735.1 Candidatus Omnitrophota bacterium
GACTCCTTCGCGTCCCTCGATATACAAATCACGCAGTTCTGTCTCCGCATAGAGCCATCCGCCAATGGCATTACCTAAGAATATACCAACCATATTAGGGTCTTCTTTTTTAATATCAATACCTGCATCCTGCAAGGCTAATTCCGAAGCAATAAGTGCCATATGCGAAAAGGCGTCTATCTTTTTCAAAAGCCGCTCTGAGACATGGCTGTATTTCTCCAAGTCATCTATTTGCCCGGCAATGTGCGACGGGTATTTTGAAGCATCAAAACGGGTAATCTCTTTTATAAAAGACCTTCCGGATTTGATATTCGCCCAGAATTGCCTGCGGCCAATACCTGAAGGCGCGACTATACCTAAACCTGTAACTGCGACTTTCTCCACTATAACCTCAAAAGCGTTTAAGAATCAACGATGAATGTATCCCGGAAAAACCACTGCTTGTCTTTAGGATTGTATTGACCTTTTTTGCCCTCGCCACATTGGGGATATAATCTAAGTCACACAGAGGGTCTTTCTCTTCCTGATTTATCGTCGGCGGAAGGATGTTCTTTTCGAAAATCATCGAACAGACCACCAGCTCCACGGCATTAGCTGCAGCCAAGGGATGGCCGATCATGGACTTTAGCGAGCTCGCCGGCAACTTATAGGCATAATCGCCAAAGACCATCTTATAGGCAGAGGTTTCAAATATATCATTCATGCGCGTTGATGAACCGTGTGCATTAATGTAATCTATGCCTTGCGGTTTGACGCCCGCATCCTTAAGCGCTAGATTAATACAATTTGCCATGGCAGATCCGTCTGCGGGCAGGTCCGTCATATGAAAAGCATTGCAGCTTGTACCAAAACCAACTACCTCTGCGTAAATATGCGCATTGCGCTTTAGGGCATGATTCAATTCTTCTAAAATTAATATTCCGGCACCTTCCGAAAGGACAAATCCGTCGCGCTTCTTGTCAAACGGACGGCTGGCACCTTGTGGATTATCATTGTGTACGGACAAAACATTGACTACATCAAATGCGCCAAAAGTAACGGGTGTAATGGGCGCCTCAGCTGCTCCGGCAACCATTATATCCTCCTCGCCATCCTGGATTGTTTCTAAAGCAAACCCTAAAGAATCTGTTCCTGCGGTGCATCCTGTAGAAAGCGTATTACAAATCCCTTTAAGTGCGTATCTGGCTGATATTTCAATTGAGGGAGTATTAAACATTGCTGCATCATATAAATCCGGCCTCACTTTCGAGGGATCAATGGGGTTCTTCCCGTTGTCAGTAACTAAGGCAAATTCCTCCTCCATATATTTTGTACCGCAGATGGCGTTGGCTAAACACACACCAATGCGCTCAGGATTTTCCTTAGATAAATCCAACCTGCTATCTTTTAAAGCCATATCCCCGCAAACCACGCCAAATTGCACATACCTATCCATGCGCATCGCTTCTTCATGCGTTAGGCCGAGCTTAAAAGGATCAAAATCCCGCACCTCCGCTGCAATCCTGGTATTAAATAGAGCTACATCAAAACCATCCACCAGCCTGACCGCTGACTTACCTGAAGACATTGCCTGCCAGACATTATCTTTTCCAATGCCATTGGGGGAAATAACACCTACACCTGTAATAACCACTCTTCTTTTTTGCATTTTTATTTCTTTAGGGACACCCTGCCGATTAACAAAAAGGGTGTCTCTATTTAACTCGCGTTACTTTAAAAACAATGTTACCTCCATCGGGACAGGTAACCGTGTCTACAGAATCGGGATTATTCATAAAGAAAAACTCAGCCCCAAAATTAAGGGCAAAGAGCGCAGGAAACGCAGTATGGAATGCCGCACCGCAAAAACCAGGAATACATTTCAAACCTTGCGTCTCCCATTTATCTCCTACTTTATAACCAAAGGTACACTTACCCTTGGCCTTTACCACCTCAATAATCATCTTCTTGGGATTAGGCCCCTTATGGTTTTGGTCTTTGGGGATATATTCTATTTTCCCTTCCTTATCAAGAATCTCTGCCTTAAATTCTAATTTTCCGCCGTCGGGGCAGGTAACCAATAATGAACGCTGATTATCTCGAAAGCCAAACTTTGCCCCAAAACTTAAGGCATAGATAACCGGAAAAAGCGCGTGAGCCAAACCCAGACAGAAGAATTCTGGCGGATGGGTAAAATCTTCCAGAATTAATTCATCGCCGATTTTATACCCGTGATAGCATTCACCAAAAACATTAGTTACCGTAAGTTTTAATCTGGGGAAAGGAGAATTAATCTTGGGCATTTTATCCGGCCATTCCTTTTGTCTGACGAAGCAGCTCTTCTTTAACAAAGAATCTCTTTGTCTTCTCTACCTTGTGCACCATTTTTACTAACTTCTTATTTAAAGGCGCATCTAGCTTGTTATCTTGAGCTAAGCGCAGGAATTCACCGTTGATATAATCTATTTCCGAGGCCCTGCCTCTTTTTATGCTCTGCAATATTGAGCCATATAAGGGCTCTTTGCTTAAATTCAGCATAATCCCGGAAAATATCTTTGCCGCCTCTAATATAGGTAAGGCAGCCAGTTTAGTCACCCGCTCCAAGGGAAAATCAGGCAGGGAAACCAGCTCAATCCCTGCGCGCTCTGCGGCCTGCAGGCCCTCTTTCCATATAGCGATACTTATGCGCGCAACATTTATGTCGCTGAAGGCCTCCTGCATGCTTACCCCCAATATCGCCGGGATGCAGTTGTTGGCGTTGACGAAGATTTTAAGGTACTTCATCCCTTTTAAATCCTCGGCCACAATTGTGGGAAAGATTTTGCCCAAAAGGCCCGCTATCTCTATTACTCTATCATCGTTTTTAGCGAATGCCCTGGCAATTATCCAGCTTCCTTCAAAATTATGGATAACCTCTCCCGGCGCAAGCAAAGTCGCGCCGAACATTACGATACTGGAGATAATATTCTCTTTGGGGATATATCTGGCTGCGATCTCATCGGCGCGGATACCGTTCTCTGCGGTCAATACCTGGGCATCTTTGATAAAACCTAAGTTGTCTTTTATCGCGCTTTCGGCATCCTGCGACTTTACCGCCAGAATCGCTACATCCGCCTTTTCCCGGAGCCTCTCTGAAATATCTACCTTAATCTCCAGGGGGCCCCTGACACCGGAAACCTTAAGGCCCTTTTCTTTTATCGCTTTGACCGACGAGGGATGCCCGGCCAGGGATACGTTATAGGGCTTCTCTCTCTGGGCCTCTAAATACCCCGCTATTAAACCGCCTATGGCGCCTGCGCCGATAATTGCAATAGTCATCAAATCTTCTTTCCCGACTCGTAAGATATGCTGAAATTCTCTTCGACAATTTCAGCATACTCGTCGGGATAAGTTCGGACAGATAAGTTATGTAGCGCTTCGCGCTCCATAACTTATGTCCTCACTTAGGGAATCCGTATTTTTTATAATCGAATCCGCCCTGTCCCAGCAGGCGAATCATCATGCTGTAAAACGGGCTGGGGACATCGGAAAAGAATGCGGTAATCACATCCAGCTCCTGCACTTTGTCTGACCCCCTTAACCTGGCGTCCTCCTCTGCCCTTTTGGTTACCATAATCTCGGTTATGGTGCGGTGAAACACGGGAATCTTGGCAATCATACTTTTAAATTTGGTCTCTGTATTGGGTTCCCAGTTCATATTATATGTTATCGCTTGAATCCCAACTCGTAAGATATGCTGAAATTCTCTTCGACAATTTCAGCATACTCGTCGGGATAAGTTCGGTCATAATCTTATGTCGGTCTTGACCTCCATAAGATTAGACCTCACTTATATAGTAAAATTTTACTATTCAAATTTCACTATAATTATAATGATAAATGCCCCCTTGTCAAGGAAATTTAGACGTTTTTTTCTTGGTTAAGTTGCTGCTTCTATAGGCAGGACAAAGGCTTTTATTCCTTCGTGAGAGATTTTCTTCCTTAATTCCCTGACACAGGAGAGCAGCTGCCGGGATTGAGGCTCTGTGCAGGCGGCATATAAAATATTGTTCCTTCCCGGCCAGACATCAGTGCCCAAATGAAACCCCGAGGCGCATCCAGAGCCAAAAGCCCCCAGTATTTTGGTAAAATTCCTGAGGGCGCAATTCTCCAGGGCCTCCATTACCTCCATATCCAGGGCTTCATTATAAACAACCATCACCATTTTATCCATTCCTTAGCCTCCCGTTCTTCCTGATTTTTGCCTCTCCCGAACCAACTAATTCTCCTTCGGCGGGATCCCGCCTAATTTCTCTTTTCTATGCGGGAGAAGACCGAATAGAGCGTGGGCACAAACAACAGAGTAATCAAAGTAGAAACGGATAAGCCCCCAATCATAGTAATTCCCAGCGGCTGCCAGCTCTCGGAGCCTTCGCCGCGGAATAATGCTAAAGGTGCCAGGCCCACCAAGGTGGTAATAGTGGTCATCAATACCGGCCTTAGGCGCTCTTTACCGCCGGTAGTAACCGCTTCAACCAGGCCCAGGCCCCTGGCGCGCAGGATATTTATATAACTTATTAATACAATGGCATTATTCACTACGATACCCGTTAACATTACTATGCCTAAGAAGGTGATGACGCTTAACGTCGTGTGTGTCAGAATAAAAGCCAGGATTACTCCTATAAAAGTAAAAGGAATGGCGAACATAACGATAAACGGGTCCAGCAGCGATTCGAATTGCGCGGCCATTACCATATATACCAGGATAATGCTCAATATAAGTAAAAACGTTAAATCCGTAAATGCCTTTTTTTGTTCCTCTGCCTCGCCGCCGAAATTTATCATTACGTTGGCGGGTATGGTTATTTTCTGTAATTCTTTATTTATATCCTCTATTATCTTCCCGGTCGAGCGAGCATAAGCATTGCATTCAACCTTTACTATCCGCTCGCGGTTTTTATGCTCAATCTCCTGCGGGCCTGTGGTTTCATAGACCGCGGCTATGTTAGAGAGTTTAATCCGCCTGGCTTTCCCGCCAAGCATAGAAACCATGGAAAGGCCATTGATATCCTCAATCCTGGAACGCGAACTATCCTTAAGCCTTACGTAAATATCATAGGTCTTGCCCTCCTCCCTGTATTTGGTGGCAGCGCTGCCCTGGATGTAGGCCTTGACGGCACTGGTTATCCTCTCCATATCCAGCCCCAGCACGGCGGCCTTTTCCCGGTCCACGGCAATCTTTAACTCCGGACGGTTGGCCTCGCGCGAAACAGCCACATCCACCGCCCCGGGAATTTTCTCAATTACCCCTTTAAGCCTCTCTGCCAAATCATCGGTTTCCCTGAAAGAATTCCCGATTATCTCAAGTTGAATACTCCTGCCCCCTCCGCCGGCAATTAATCTGCCGAGGGGGTTGCCGGTGGAGACGTCGGTCTTTATTACCCCGGGGATATCCTTTATCTTTTTCCTTACCGCCTGGGCGACTTCTTTATCCGAGCGCTTCCTCTCTGTCTTAGGAAACATCTTTGCCCCTGCCGCGATAATATGCGTCCCGGAATCGCCCCCCATCGCCCTGCCCATGCCGCCGACTGCGCCGCTTCTTACATAATAAAACCTTGCCTCCGGAACGTCTTTTTCAAAAATATCCTCTATCCTCTCTGCCACCTTATCCGTTACCTCTACCCTGGTGCCGATAGGCAGATGCACATATATGCGCATATCCCCTGAATCCTCTTCAGGAATAAATTCATTCCCTACAAAACGGGTCAAAAATAAACTGAGGATAAACGCCCCGAGGAAACCAAAGATTATAATCTTTTTATGCCTTAAGCACCACCCCAGCGCCCGGGAATAAATATTTTCCAAGCTTGTAAAAATTCTTTCTGAAACTCCATAGAATTTTTCAACTATTCTTTTCTGATGACTGGCGACTAACGGCTGCTCGCCCTGAGCGAAGCCGAAGGGACGACTGGTTTTAAGCCACTTTGAACAAAGCATCGGGCTAAACGTTGTGGCGGTAAAAAGCGAGGCAAGAAGGGTAACGATTACAATGGCCGCCAGTTCCCCGAACATCTTCCCCACCACCCCGCTTAAGAATAGCAGAGGGACAAATACAACCACGGTGGTAAAAGTGGACGCGGCAATAGGCAAAAACATCTCCTTGGCCCCGAAGACCGCTGCCTCCTGCGGCCTCTGGCCCCTGGCAAGCCTGCGCGATACATTATCCACAACCACAATGGCATTATCTACGATCATCCCCGCGGTAATGGCAAGCGAAGAAAGGCTGATCATATTAATGGTCTTGCCGCTTAAGAAAAGATAAATAAAGCTGAACAACAATGAAAAAGGAACGGTCAGGGCAACAATTAAACTTGCGGCAAAACGCCTTAAGAAAAACCAGACTACAAAGATAACCAGAAACACCGCCAGCCACACCGCGCTCTTTAAGGAATTGATAGAGTTAACGATATCCTGGGAGGTATCAAAGATTACCCGCACCTTTACGTCGGAGGGCAAAGTTTTCTCCAGAATCTTTAGCCTTTTCTTGACGCGCTCAGCTACCTCAACGGTATTTGTGCCGCTTTGCTTCTGCACCATCATCATCATTGCCTGACTTTTATTGACGCGCACCAGGGCGGTGGCCTCCTTAAAACTATCCTCCACCTGCGCCACGTCCCTTAAGTAAACGTATTTTTCATTGTATTTGCCTAAAATGACCAGGTTTATCTCCTCGGGGCTGCTGAACTCTCCCGGAATGCGGATAAGGTAATCCGTAAGGCCGCTTTTTAAGTTTCCTACCGGCTGGGTAATGTTGTTCTGCCTTAAAACATCCTTAATATTAAGGATAGAAAGCCCATAACCCTCCAGCCGCTGCCGGTCTATCCAGATATTAATCTGCCGCTCTAACCCCCCGCCCATAACCTGGACCGTGCCGACGCCGGGGAGCTGTTTTAATTTGTCCACTATCCGCCGGTCAACCAAATCATAGAGCTCGGGAAAGCTCTTATCGGCGGTTATGCCTATATATATAATGGGAATATTGGCGGTATTAAATTTAAAGATAAAGGGGTTTTCCATCTCGCCGGGAATATCGGGAAGTAAACGTTTTGCCCTCTCAATGCGGTCGCGGATATCGTTTGATGCCTCATCAAGATTAGTCCCCCAAATAAATTTCAGGGTAATCACAGATGTCCCCTCCGAAGAAAATGAGGTAATCTTCTCCAGCCCCGGAGTTGTGCCTAACTGGTTTTCTAACTCTTCGGTTACTTTTATCTCCACGTCTTCGGGGCTGGCGCCCGGATAAACCGAGATAACGCTTATAGAAGGCGGCTCTATCTCCGGGAATAAATCTATCCCTAGCTTGCTTAGGCTGTAAAAGGCAAGGACGAGAATAACGCAAAAAATCATTATGTTCGTAACCGGCCTTTTTACTCCGAATTCCGGAAGATTCATAAACTCTGCTCCTCCACTCTAACCGGGGCCCCTTCATAAAGGCGCTGCTGGCCCATAACCACTACCGAGTCGCCCTCCTTAAGGCCCTCCCTTACTTCATAATACGGCCCCTGGCGGATGCCTAAACTAACATCTCTTAAAACCGCCCTGCCCCCCTCAACAACATAAACATAATAATCCGGCTCTCTGCCCATAACCGCCTCTTTTAAAATGACCGGGACGGCTTTGCGTTCGCCTATAATCAGGCTTACATCGGCGAACATCCCGGATTTTAAACGGTGGCCCGGGTTATCCAGCGTTATCTCAACCGGGACGGTGCGAGTTTCCAGGTCTATCACCGGGCTTATCTTGGAGACTCGGCCGGAAAACTCCTCCTGCGGATATGCGTCAACCTCTACTTCTGCCGCTGCGGACAAAAAAATACGCGAGAAATATTTTTCCGGAATATCCAGTATAATCTCTACCCTGTCCATATCCACCACCATCGCTATCGGCGTCTGGGGAGTAACATTTTCCCCTTTATCCACGTAGAACCTGCCAATAATCCCGCTAAGCGGGCTTTCTACCGGGGCCTTCTCAAACTTAAAACCGACTTCATCCCGGTCAATATAGGCGATGATGTCTCCTTTTTGAACCCGGCTGCCGTCTTCTTTTAATTTATCAATAATCTTGCCCGAAGCCCGCGGATAAATAACCGCCTCTTCCTCCGCCCGGATATCCCCTACGTAATCAAGGGTCTCCCTGATATCCTGAGGATCGATCTTTACCACTTTAACGGGAATGACATCTTCCTGCTCAACCGCCACATCTGCCCTCCTGCCGCAGGCGGCAACCAACAACATCATAGAAAGCGCTGCCATAAATCCGATACTCTTGGGGCTTCGCCTGGTAATCATTTTTAATCTCCTGTTATTTTATTACTCTAATTTAATGTCGTTTTTTGCTAAAGTTACGCCTTGGGCCTTTTCCAAGTTAATATAGTCAACTTTATAGCCAACTACCGCCTTGACGAAATCCATTTCTGCCCAGGCTAATTTATCCTGATAGTCCAGTAAATCGTGGGTACTAAGGTAGCCGGCGGCATAACGCTCCCGCTGCGCCTGGTAATTCTGCGACTCCTTCTCGCTGGAGAGTTTGGCGGCCATTACCTGCTGCTGCTGGGATTTCAGCTTTCTTACCTTGTCCCGGACATCCAGCATGATATTCTCCTCCAGCCTTTTAAAGGCAACTAAGCCTTGCGCCTTCTCCAGTTTTCTCTGGTCGTATCTTGCGCGGTCCCCGCCGCCCCAGGGCAGGCTGAATTTAATCCCTGCGCCCCAGTCCTGATAGTTAAAGTTCGTCTTGCCGATAGCGCTGCTATAATCTTCGCCTAGCCCGTTTAAGCCGAAGCTCCCCACTAAGTCCAGCGTCGGGAAAAGGGCGTTCTTAGCCAGCACGATATTGATATCCCTGTTCTTCAAATCCACTGCGGCAATTTTATAGTCCGGCCGCAGCTGGAAAGCCATTTTTAAAGACTCCAGAAGATCGGCTTCTTCAAAAATAAAAACCGGCTTATCTATTAACTCCAGCTTTGCGTTCCAGAGCTCCGGGTCATCTACCAGATTAGTAATCAATTTCAGGTTATCCTCTGCTTTTTTTAATTCATATTCGGCAAGGATTACGTATTTCTCCTTATCCAATACCGCCGCCTCTGCCTCCAGAAGATTTACCGAGCTCAATAATCCTTTTGCATAACGCTCCTTATTAATCTCCATAAGATTTTTTGCCCGCTCTAAGGCAAGCCTTGCTATGGCATAGGCCTCAAGGTATAGCACATATTGATAGTAGGCGGCCTTGGTATCAGTAATTACCGTCATCACCTTATCGCGGAAACCCTCCACTGACTGCTCTTTGTTATTGCTGGCGATAACAATTGCCGCCCGGTTCACGGCCGTCCCGAAATCCTTAAAAAGCGGCTGGCTTATGGTAATCTGCGGCTCAGTCTTGTAGTAGGGGTTGATGTTCTGAAAAATAGAGTCGCTTTTGTACCTTTGATTATAAAAATCAATGTCATATTCTGTCCCGGTAACAAATTTTCCCGAAACCCCTGCGCTAAGGTCGGCTTGCTTAGAGTTAAAAGTATCCGCCCCCTGCAAAACGCTTGCCGCGCGTATTGTCTCGTCCTTATAATTAAAATCCGCGGATAAGGCCGGCTCAAATTCCGATTGGGCTATTTTTATATCATCTCTTTTTAAGAGAGGGTCGATTTTTTGAATTTTAATTTCTGAATTATTCTTTAAGGCATAGGCAATACAGTCCACTAAGCCAATCCTTAAAACCCGCTCCTGATTTCCGGCAGCCATATAAACCGCCTTCTCCATCTCGCGGGCTCTGCGGTCTTCGTCCTTTGCCCCGGCTGCAAAGCAGGCCTGGCAGGAAAATAAAATTATTAATAAAATAATGCCGGTTCTTTTCATCTGCTTCTCTCTAATGGACGGGCTGTTCTCTTGATAAAACATCCTTTATCTGTGTGATGATCCTTAAATAATTTTTTCTGTCCGCCTCAGTTAAGTTTTTAAAGACCTCTATGGCCATGCGCTTTTTTTGCTCCTTGAACTTTTTTACCATTTCCTTGCCCTTGGCGGACAGCTCTATGTTAACCACTCTTCTGTCCTGCGGGTCAAAGCACCTGCCGACATAGCCGGCCCTTACCAGCCTGTCCACTACTCCGGTCACCGCTGCGGTAGTCACCCCCATAAAATTCGCCAAGGCAGTCATATTAGAAAGCCCCTCTCTGCATAGATACTGGCAGGCCAATAACTGCGGCATGGTGATTTTACCCTGGGTTAGCTCATCTGTGTCGCGCCTCAAGACCCCCCTAAGCAGATCCGGGATTAATTCATTCAACCGTTCGGCAAACTCCGATAAGGAAAGTTCAGACATATTTACCCCCTTAATATTTAAGTATATTAAATATTAATATACTTAATAATATACCTGCTCAATCCGGCCCTGTCAAGCAGATTATATTAAAAGGCTTTTAGATTGACTGGTTTAGGCTGGAAAGAAACTCTGACTCGGCTTTTAGTACTTTAAGGTTATGCTCTAAGATGCGGCTTAAGGCCTGCGGCTGTTTTTTGGGCGGGTTTTTAATCATCCCCTCCAGGCCCCTGGAGATCCTGTTTAAGATGGCCTGGCGGGCGCGCAGCCTGCGCCGGGCGATCTCGGGCTTCAGGTAATGCAGAAAATACAGGCTCAAGTCCAGGCTGAACTGCGGGCGCTTAACCTCAAGCAGGCTTTTGGTAAGAAGTTCATCAAAACGGTTTTTCCCTGCGGGGGTAAGGGTGTAGATAAAACGCTGCGGCCTTTTGCCGGGCTTGGCAATCCGTTTTGCCAGAAGCCCCTTCTTCTCCAGAACCCTCAGGGGATAATAAATTGACCTTAAATCCACTCCGGCAAACAAAGAGAGGATTTCCTGAATTTTGAGCTTTATATCATAACCGTGCTTTGGGCTTTCCCGCAGCAGGCCCAAGAGCAGCAGCTCATGCTCAATCATCCTAACACACCCATCTCCCTGAACTTTTTATACCTTAATTTCAACAACTCCTCAATGCTTTTTGCCTTTAAATCTTTCAGGTTCCTGTTTATAACTTTTTTTAACTCCTCGGCTGCCTTTTGAGGATCGCGATGAGCCCCGCCCAGCGGTTCAGGGACGATCTCATCAATAATCTTCATTTTCAAGAGGTCTTCCGCGGTCAATTTAAGAACGTTGGCAGCCTCCGGGGCCTTTGAGCCGTCTTTCCAAAGGATAGCCGCGCAGCCTTCCGGAGAGATAACCGAATAATAAGAATTTTCCAAAACGCAAACCCTGTCTGCAACTCCGATACCTAAAGCCCCTCCGGAACCGCCTTCGCCGATAACTACGGCTATTATAGGCGTGGCCATACAGCTCATCTCCCTCAAATTAAGGGCGATTGCCTGAGACTGGCCTCGCTCCTCTGCCCCGATACCGGGATATGCCCCGGGGGTATCAATAAATACTACCACCGGCAGGCCAAACTCTTCGGCCATCTGCATAACGCGCAGCGCCTTGCGGTAGCCTTCCGGATGCGCGCATCCAAAATTACGTTTAAGGTTCTCTTTGGTATCCCTTCCCTTCTGATGGCCCATAACTATAATTTTCTCTTTGTCCAATTTTGCCAGGCCGCAGACCAGCGCCTTGTCGTCTGCGAAAGCCCGGTCGCCATGCAGCTCTATGAAATCCGTCATCAGCATATTTATGTAATCTAAGGCATAAGGCCTCTTTGGATGGCGGGCAAGCTGCACTTTCTGCCAGGCGGTCAAATTGCCGTAGGTTTCTTTTCTTAAATGCTCAAGCTTATCCTCCAGCCGCTTTATCTCGGATGAAAGATCAATGCTTTTATCCGAAACAAAGTGCCTGAGCTCCTCAATCTTTCTTTCTAGCTCAATAATGGGTTTTTCGAAATCAAGGCCTGCCATTAGTCAACGATGGTTACCTCGGTTCCCGTCGGGACAATGGTATATAATTCTTCGACCTCTGTATTGGACATGCGCACACAACCCTGGGTCACCTGGCTGCCAAGGCTTGCCGGGTCAGTGGTCCCGTGTATCCCGTATCCGGGCAGATTAAATCCTAACCAGCGGGTACCCAGGATATTCTCGGGGCTGTCGGCAGGCACAACTGCCCCTGCCTTAAACCAGGTGGGGTGATCAAGCTTATTGACGATGGTAAAATCGCCCGGGGGGGTGGAGTTGTCCTTGCCGGTGGAGACGGCATAGGTCTTAATAACTTCTTCGCCGAACTTGAGGATAAGCAGATTCTGGGATTTGTCAACGAAGATATTAAAGGAGCCATTCCAAACCTTGATATTTCTCCCCGGGAAAATCTTATCATCCGTTATATTATTGCTTTTTTTGATTAAATCCGCGGTAGTATTAAACTCTTTAGCTATGCCGCTTAATGTATCGCCGGGCTTAATCTCATAGAGCAGTGAGCCATCGGTTACGACGGGGGAGAACAATAGTTTTAAATTTAACTCTTCGATTCTTTTCTGCCACTCCATAACATCGCGGGAATCAAAATGATCCTCCAATAGTTTCTTGTAGGCGCCCTTAGCCCCCGCAAGGTCACCCTTGGCTTGGAAGTCCTTTGCCTGGCTAAGCAAGGCATTGGCGCCCGAAGAGGCCCCAAACGCTCCGGGCTGCAGCAGGCACGGGCCCCTTCTCATATTCATTACGATAAGAACCGCGGATAATATTAATATCGCGGCAATGACGATGAATAATTTTTTTTTCACAGGTATTCTCCTTCTTGCGCTTACTGCGCGATTAAGGCAATCACAACGCCCAAGATAAACCCGACGATAACTTCCACCGGGGTATGGCCTATTAATTCACGCAGGCGCCCTTCATCAATTCTGCCCTGCCAGTAAATATCTTCCGTGATTTTGTTCAAAATATGGGCCTGTTTGCCGGATGCGCGGCGCACGCCTTGCGCATCAAACATTACTACCAGAGCGAAAGAGGCGGCTAAGGCAAAATAAACACTGCTAAAACCATATCCTATCCCTACTGCTGTGGCCAGGCAGGAGGCCCCTGCCACGTGGCTGGAGGGCATTCCGCCGGTGCCGACAAACCAGCGAAAATCAAACTTTTTCTGCCGGAGGGCGCCGATAGTAACCTTGATTACCTGAGCGATTACCCAGGCAGCAAGAGTGGTCATAAAAATTTTGTTTCTGTATATTTCGATGAATATCTCTTTCATTATAATATAAAGATAATAAAAAACGAGCCCCATTAAAAATACTTTAATAGCTTATCATAAAATTTTTAACGGGGCAAGCCTTTTTCTCAGTGAGATTTCGCGATTCTTTACGTCAATTATAGGTGAAAGCGCCAATATCTTTGGCGCTAAAAATAGGGTTATGGCCGAATTAAGGAGGTTAATATGCTGGCAAAAGCCTTTAGTTTTTTTCTTTTTGGAGTTGAGGCGTATCCTGTTGAAATTGAAGTAGATGTATCAAATGGGCTTCCGGCGGTAACACTGGTGGGGCTGGCAGATACGGCAATAAGGGAGAGTAAAGAACGCGTTAAATCAGCTATTAAAAACTCCGGGTTCCGATGGCCCGTAGGAAGGATAACGGTCAACCTTGCCCCATCGGATGTAAAGAAAGAAGGGTCGCATTTTGACCTGGCAATTGCCTTAGGGATACTTGCCGCCACAGAGCAATTAAACAGCCAAAAATTAGAGGAATTCTTTTTTCTGGGGGAACTTTCCCTTGACGGCTCCATTAAGCCGGTTAAGGGAATCCTGCCGATCACCATGGCATTGCATCAGACGCCAAGAAAAAATATAGTCTTGCCTGCGCAAAATGCAAAAGAGGCGGCTATAGTCTCGGGGATAAATGCCTATGCCTTAAAGACCTTAAGAGAAACTGTCGAATTCTTGCACGGGCCGGAGATAATTAAACCCTGCAAACTGGATTTAGAAAAATTATTCGGCCAAAGCCTCGTTTATCAGATTGACTTCTCTGAGGTAAAAGGGCAATACCTGGCTAAACGGGCCCTGGAGGTCGCTGTTGCCGGCGGCCACAATGTCCTGATGATCGGCCCTCCGGGAGGCGGCAAGACGATGCTGGCAAAAAGAATACCTACGATTATGCCTGCTTTAGGCCTGGATGAGGCGCTGGAGGTAACCAAAATGCATTCGGCAATGGGGACACTGCCTAATCGGGACGGCATAATGGGGACCCGGCCTTTTCGCAGCCCGCATCACAGTATATCCAACGTGGCATTAATCGGCGGCGGCTCAATACCTCGGCCCGGCGAAATAAGCCTTGCCCATCAGGGAATTTTATTCTTAGATGAACTGCCAGAATTCCATCGCGACTGCCTGGAGGCGCTCAGGCAGCCTTTGGAGGACGGATTAATCCGGGTATGCCGTATCAGAAGGTCCTTTATCTTCCCCGCCTCATTTATGCTGGTGGCGGCAATGAACCCCTGCCCCTGCGGCTCGCTGGGAACGCTCAAATCTGCCTGCCGCTGCAGCAGTACCCAGGTATACAAATACCGCTCAAAGATATCCGGGCCTCTGTTAGACAGGATAGATATCCATATAGAGGTGCCGGCTGCCAAATATCAAGAATTATCCAGCACAATAGCTGCTGAGAGTTCTGCGCAGATTAAGGAAAGAGTAAACAAAGCCCGCACGATTCAAAAAGAGAGATTTTCCACCGAAGGCATCTTCCATAACGCTCAGATGAGCCATAAACAGGTGAGGAAGTTCTGCCTATTAGGCAAAGAGGAGGGCGAACTGCTCAAAATGGCGATGGCTGAATTGAACTTTAGCGCGCGGGCCTATGATAAGATATTGAAAGTTTCAAGGACGATAGCGGACTTAGCAGGGAGTAAAGATATTAAAACAGAGCACCTCTCAGAGGCGATTCAATACCGCAGCCTGGACCGAGACTTCTTTCTGTAAATACAAGGAACATTATCCACAATGTAGGGGACGTTTAACTCCCCTACATTGTGGATAAGTGGAGTAGATAAGTGGATGGGAGGCGTATAATTAGATAAGCCGAATTTAGCGCATTAGCGAGGTGATTCGGAGCCTGAGGCTAAACGGGGATTTCTTTGTCGGAGCCGCCGGTAACTCTTATCCGCGGCAGGAGATGCCGGCGATAATATCAGAGAGGGTACTCTTTAATGGTTATTACGCCGGGCTTTTAATACGGGACCTTTACTTTAACCGAAGGGCTTTCTGACTTCTGCCGGCTGAAACTGCTATTATTATATTCTATATACACCGGCTTCTGGCCCTCTTCCTCGGATTCAAGCTCATAGTAAACGGTTATATCCGTTGCCTGGTCAAAATCAGGGGGAAAGCGCCCGGCAAATAAAGAAACAATCCCTTCTATGGATTTATCAAGATTATCCTGCGTATCCATGGAGGCTTCGCCCTTTAAGTAGATGCTTATCTTCCGAGTCTGACGGCTGTATTCCATCCTCTCCAAAATAAAAGGCTTTGCCGGCGTGGTAGTGTTACGCCAGGCAGCGGTCCAATTTAGGAGCTGCCATTCAACTTCGGCTATATCATAAGATTGGGTGTAGCGTTTGAGGTTTGCCCCGGCGGTGCTTGTAAAACTCAAAAGGCAGAAACAGCTCATTGCCAAAATTAATACTATCCTGAATTTCATAAACCCTCCTTTTACTGCCGCCCTATCAATGCCAATGCCTCGGAGCGGGTCTTCTGGTTCTCCTTAAATATACCCCTGACCGCAGAGGTCACTGTCAGCGCCCCCGGTTTCTTTACGCCGCGCATAGACAGGCACAGGTGCTCCGCCTCGATAACCACCATCACACCAAGTGGTTTTAGTTTTGACATAATTATATTAGCAATCTCTGTAGTAAGCCTCTCCTGGACCTGCGGCCGGCGGGATAAAATATCCACCACCCGCGCCAACTTACTCAAACCGGTAACCCGCCCCTTCTTCGGGATATAGGCAATATGCGCCCTGCCCAGAAACGGGAGAAGATGATGCTCGCAGACCGAGTACAAAGGTATGCCCTTTAAAAGGACAATCTCGTGGTGTTTCTGCTCTAAAACAACCTCTAGTTCCTTTTGCGGGTCCTGATGTATGCCGGCAAATATCTCCTCATACATTTCGGCAACACGCCTGGGAGTTTCCAGAAGGTCCTTTCTTTTGGGGTCTTCGCCTATCGCCTCTAATATCTCCCTGACTGCTTTTTCTATCTTTTTTTTATCCATCGCTTTTTTATTTGCCTATGCAGAAATCGCTGAATATCTTATCTAAGAGGTCTACTGAAACATCCTTGCCCAATATTATATCCAATTGCAACATGCTGTCTTTTATGCCCTGGGCAGCAAATTCCGGAGGCAGCTTATTATCTAATGAATGCAGGGTTTCTGCAATAAGTTTTTGCGCCTGCTTAAGGGCGCTTGTGTGCCTGGGATTGCCTGTTGCCGCCTCCCCCTCAGCAACCCCGCCTTTAGAGAGGCAGGCGCAGATGGCATCTTCAAGTAAATTTATATTCCTGGATTTTTTTGCCGAAATATCAACTACTGTGCCGAATCTCTGCAGGATCATTCTCCGGTTAATCTTCTGCTTTAAATCTATTTTATTGATAACGGCGATAACCTTTTTTTTCTTTAGTTTATTCATAAGGAGCTGATCCTGCCGGCAGAGCGGCCGGCTTGCGTCAAATAACAGTATTACCAGGTCGGCAAAGTTAATGTATCGCTTTGAACGCGCAACCGCCTTTTTTTCTATCAGGCCGCGCGGCGGAAGGATCCCGGCGGTATCCACTATCCTGACCGGAATGCCCTTGATATCAATAATTTCCTCGACGGTATCCCGGGTAGTGCCGGGGAGCGCGGTAACTATAGAACGCTCCTGTTTTAGAAGGGTATTAAGCAGCGAAGACTTGCCGGTATTGGGCCTGCCGCAGATAACAACATGCACGCCCTCGCGCAGCATTTGAGCGTATTTTGAGGAATTAATAAGGGCGTTAACTTCGCTGTTTACGCCTTCTAATTTTTTATAAATTCCCCGCGGGTCTGCCAAGGCAGCCTCCTCTTCGGGAAAATCTATATTGGCCTCCAGGGCCGAAAGCGCGCTTAATAAAATATCCCGTAGTTTATTTATCCTGCGCGATAAGCCGCCGCCTAACTGCCTTAAGCCCGCCCTCAAAGCAGAATCAGTTTTGGCGCGGATTACATCCAGCACCGCCTCTGCCTGATCAAGGCTCAACCTGCCGTTTAAGAATGCGCGTTTTGTAAATTCTCCCGGCTCAGCCAGGCGCGCCCCCTCCTCCAATACCAAATCCAATACTGCCCGCGTCGCTACAAACCCGCCGTGGCAATTAATCTCGGCGGTATCCTCTTTTGTATAGGAGCGGGGGGCACGCATTATGCTGAGTATAACTTCGTCGATAATGCCGCCTTGGGCGCGGCAGTCAACTATCCGCCCATAATGCAGGGTATAGGTCTTAAAAGACGAGGGCTTTTTTCCGTCTTTTGAAACAAATACTTTATCGGCAATCTTTAAGGCATCCCTGCCGCTTAAGCGCACTATGCCTATGCCAGCCTCCCCGATAGAAGTGGCTATGGCCGCAATCGTATCATTAGGTTGTCCGATTTTCATCTCTAAATTCACCCACTACAAATAATGAGCCGCTGACCAGGATTAAATCACCGGGTGCGGCTAAACTGGACGCCTTTTGCCTTGCCTCTTTTATATTATTGGTCAGATAAAACTCTTTTTGCGCAAAATAACCGGCCAGAGACTGCGGCAGGCTTGCGCGGGGATTCTTAGAGCTGGTTAAAATAACCTTATCCGCCAGGCCGCCTAACTTGCTGCATATTCCCTTTATGTCCTTATCTTTAGAGATGCCCAAGACAAGAATAAGTTTTCTATAAGAAAAATTGCGCCTGATCGTATCTTTAAGGGCCGCGGCCGAGGCGCTGTTTTGCGCTCCGTCTAATACAACAAGAGGGTTTCTGGAGGCCACTTCGCACCTTCCCGGCCAGAGAGTATTATACAGCCCCCGCCTTATGGAACTGGCCATTACCCTGATATTATGGCAGCGCAGCGCCTCAATTATACCCACGGCCACTGCGGCATTAACCATCTGATGCTCCCCCAAAAGTTTTATCTTCATCCGGGGATATTGCCGGAACAGGCCTTTTATATTAAAGGCGCCGTTTGTTTTTTCATAACTAATATCCCTGCCTACCTGATATAACGGCGCGCCGGCTTCTTTGCATCTATTTCTAATTACCCGCATAGCCTCTTTTTTCTGCGGCGCGGTGATTACAATTACCTTTGACCTTTGACCTTCTTGTCCCGAGCGGAGCCGAGGGATGACCTTTGACCCCTTAATAATCCCCGCCTTCTCCGCCGCAATCTCCCTTAAAGAACTGCCTAATTTCTGAGTATGCTCGTAACTGATGGGGGTAATCCCGCAAACCAATGCTTCGACGCTGTTAGTGGCATCAAGCCTGCCGCCTAAGCCCGTCTCCAAAACCGCAAAATCAACCTGCTTTTCTTTAAAATACACAAACGCCAGAACAGTATATACTTCAAAAAAAGTAAGCGGCCCGTAAACTGACTTTTTATTATATTTCTCTATTTTTGGCTTGAGAGCCTTGACTAAATCCGCCAGCTTCTTTTTAGAAATCATCCCCTCAAATTCTCTATACGGCCTTTGACCTTTGACCTTTGACCTTTGACCCAATATACGGATCCTCTCCCGGATATTTGATAAATGCGGCGATGTATATAACCCTACCCTGTATCCGGCCTGCCTTAATATGTAGGCGGCAAAAGCGCAGGTTGAGCCTTTGCCTTTGGTGCCGGCGATGTGAATGCATTTCAAATGCTCCTGGGGGCTGCCTATCGTATCCAGGAATTCTTTTATACGCCCCAGCTGCAGGAATTCTTTGTAGGGATAATCAGGGATCTGTTCGTAGTTAACGAAGGATTCTAGATAGGAGACAGCCTGTGGGTAAGTCATTAATGCCTGAAGTGGCGGATACCGGTTGTCACCATCGCAATCTTGTGTTTATCGGCGGCTTTGATAATTGCCTCGTCGGCGATGGAGCCGCCGGGCTGGATTATTGCTTTGACTTTTATTTTGGCAGCAAGCGCAATTGCATCCTCTTTGGGGAAGAAGGCATCCGAGGCCAGGCAAGACCCTGCCGCCAGGAGCCCCGCTTTCTTGGCGGCAATAAATACCGAATCCACGCGGGACATCTGCCCTGCCCCAATTCCCACTGTCTTTGAGCCCTGGGTAAGGACAATGGCGTTAGACTTGGTGTGTTTTGCCACCTTCCAGGCAAAGATAAGCGACTGCATCTGTTTTGCTGTCGGCTTAAGGCTGGTAACCACCTTAAGGCCCTCCTGCTCTAACGTTATATTATCGCCGTCCTGCAGGAGCAGGCCCCCATCAACCTTTCTAAAATCAAGCCCGCCGTTCTTCTGGCAAAGCCCTTTTAATTCAAGGAGGCGGAGGTTCTTTTTCTCCTTTAATAATGCAAGCGCCTCGGGAGTAAATTCAGGACAGATAACACACTCCAGAAAGCCGCTTTTGGAAATCAATTTTGCCAGAGGCAGCTCTATTTTTCTATTTACGCTTACAATTGAGCCGAAGGCGGAAAGCTTATCACAGCCCCAGGAGTCCTTATAGGCCTTAAGCAGGTCCTTGTTCTCTGCGGCCCCGCAGGGGTTATTGTGTTTTATAAAAATAACTGCCGGAAGCTCAAACTCCCTTACGATATTTACCGCCGCGCCTAAATCCAGGATATTATTAAACGAGAGTTCCTTTCCCCACAGCTGTTTCATCGCGCTTAATCCCGCGGGTTTTTCCCCGTCACGGTAAAAAGCGGCCCGCTGATGCGCATTTTCCCCGTAACGAAGGTCCTGAATCTTCTCAAAAGCCAAGGCTAATTTCTGCGGGAAGCCCTCCGGGGCCTCTTCCTTTTTAAAATAGCTCCTTAAATAATGATGGATGGCAGAATCATAACCTGCGGTAAGCGCAAAAACCTCAACCGCTAAATCAGATAAAATTTTGCGGGGAAGAGAACATTTGTTTCTCTTTAACTCGGAGATAATTTCATTATAACGGCCGGGGCAAGAGATAACTGCCACGTCTTGATGATTTTTAGCGGCGGAGCGCAGCATTGAAGGCCCGCCTATATCAATATTCTCAATTGCCTCCTCGATGCTGGCGGCGGGCTTAGAGGCTGTCTTTTCAAATGGATAGAGGTTTACCACCACCATATCTATACAGCCGATGCCCTGCTCTTTTAAAGCCTGCATATGTTGAGGGTTTCCGCGCCGCGCCAAGAGCCCCGCGTGTATCTTTGGATGCAGGGTCTTCACCCTGCCGTCGAGCATTTCGGGAAAGCCCGTGTATTCTGAGACCTCTTTTACTTTTATCCCGCTGTCAGCAAGTAATTTTGCCGTGCCGCCGGTGGAAAGAATCTCTACCCCCAATTTATCAAGCTCTCTGGCAAAATCCGTTATTCCCGACTTATCCGATACGCTTATCAGGGCGCGCTTAATCCTAAGCATCTTTCTCTCCGGTATAATTTATTCTATCTGCCTATTTGTTAAAACGAAAATTCGCCAAATCTCCGTCCTGCATTATGTATTCTTTATGCTCCAGGCGTAATTTTCCCGCTTGTTTTGCCTGCGTTTCTCCGCCGGCCTGCATAAAATCATCCAAGCTGATAATTTCTGCGCGGATAAAACCCCTCTCTATATCGGAATGTATGGCCCCGGCAGCCTGACGGGCATTTGTCCCCTTTTTTATTAACCAGGCCCTGGACTCTTTTTCCCCCGTAGTAAAAAAACTGATAAAACCGCTCTCCTTAACCGCCCGCAACAAAAGGCTGCCTATATCCTGTAATTCATCTTTAGCGGCAGCAATAACCGGTTTATCTGTCAGCAGGCCATAGCCGCTGATTGCGGCCTTGTCCTCTTCGCTTAAGCCGGCATTAAAAATGAATTCCTCTTTTTCAAGAACCGAATTCAATTTCTCTAATAGATTTTTTTCCTGAGCGTCCTGCGAACGCTCCAGGCGGGTCTGGATAAACTCCAGGTCCTTAAGAATCAGGTCAGCCTGCGAATCATTTAATACCAGGATCGCGTCCGCGTCCAAAAGATTCTCCTCAGCGGTTAATTCAACCTGAATACAGGTCTTTTTTTTAGAATTTGTTATTTTGTGGATCGCATCAAGGCGGGGATCTCTTACGTTGTGCTTGCCTGGAGGGATCTCTGTCAGGGAACATAAGCCTATTTTCATATTTTTATTTTATACCTCTTCTTCGTGTTTTTTAGTGGCTTGATATTGTGCTATTATGCCGGCGGCGATCTTATGGGGTACGGTTTCATAATGAGAAAAGCGCATCGTATACATTCCTCTTCCGCCGGTAATTGAACGCAGGTCATTGGCATAGCTAGACATCTCCGCCAGAGGAACCTTAACCTTTACTATCTGCGACCTGCCCCTGACATCCATGCCCATAATCCGGCCGCGGCGGGAGTTGACGTCTCCGGTTATAGCGCCCAGGTATTCCTCCGGAATTACCACCTCAACGTCCATTATCGGCTCCAGCAGCGCCGGGCCGGCCTCCCTCACCGCTTTTCTTAAAGCCATACCCCCGGCAATCTGAAAGGCCATATCGGAAGAATCAACCTCATGATACGAACCATCCACCAGCCTGACCCGTATATCTACTATCGGATAACCAGCAACCGCCCCTTCGGACATCGCCTTGACTACCCCCTTTTCCACCGACGGTATATAATTCCTGGGGATTGCCCCTCCGAAAACCTTATCCACGAATTCAAAGCCCTTGTCGTGTTGGAGAGGCTCCACTTCAACCCAGACGTCCCCATACTGCCCCCGTCCGCCGGACTGGCGCCTAAACTTTCCCTGCGCCCGCACCTGTTTGGTGATGGTTTCCTTATAAGAAACCCTGGGCTTGCCGAGCTCTACCTCAACATTAAACCTCTTCTTGAGCCTGCCGACCATAATATTAAGGTGCTGATCGCCTAAGCCTGAAATAATCAACTCTTTTGTCTGGGGGTCATGCGCCGCTTTAAAAGTGGGGTCTTCGGCGGCAAGCTTATGCAGCGCCCCGGAAATCTTTTCTTCGTCCTCGCGGGACTTAGGCTTTACCGACGCTGATATTGCCGGTTCAGGAAAAACCAGCGGCTCAAATAAAACCTGCTCCTTTTCGTTTCCCAGGGAATCTGAGGTAGCCGTCTCCTTTAGTTTGGCGATAGCCACGATATCTCCGCAGCCTGCGGAGTCAACCGACTTCTGCTCCTTCCCCTGCAAAATATAAATTGAGCCGATGCGCTCTTTGCTCTTTTTGGTTATATTATTAAAGCTGGTATTGGCGGATAAGCTCCCGGAAAAAATGCGCAAGAGCGTCAACTGTCCCACGTAAGGGTCAAATATATTCTTAAAAACAAAAGCACAAAAATGTTCGCCTTTGCCGCAGAAAAATTCTTTTTTATTTTCTGGGTTTTGCGCCTCGGATACCTGGATTACCGGCCGCTCCAGCGGGCTGGGCAAATATCTTATAATCGCATCCAGTAACTCTCCCACCCCCCGATCATTCAGGCCTGAGCCGCTAAATACAGGAAATACCTTGCGGTTATCCACCGCCTTATGCAGGCCGGAGATTATCTCCTCTTCGGATAATTTAGCGCCCTCGAGATACTTCTCCAGAAGCGCGTCATCGCTTTCAGCCACCGCCTCCACTAACTCCGGAGCATCCATCGCATTTATTATTATCGCGTTCTTTGAGAGCCTTAACTTTATATCCGCTAAAACCCTGCCAAGATCCACACCCTCTTTATCTGTTTTGTTTATAAATATAATGGCGGGTAGATTATGCTCCTCAAGCAGCGCCCAGGTGCGCTCTGTCCCCACCTCCACGCCCGAGGCAGCATCCACCACGATGATTGCGCTGTCTGCCGCCCGCAGCCCGGCAACTACCTCTCCGAGAAAATCCGCATAACCCGGGGTATCGATAATCTGGATTCTGGCATCTTTATAATCGCAGAAAAGAAAACTGGAATTAATAGAGCTCTTCTTCTCTATCTCGTCGAGGCTGTAGTCGCTGACCGTATTGCCTTCGCTAATGCTTCCTTTACGGCTGATGCTCTTACAAAAATAAAGCAGGCTTTCTGAAAGAGTAGTTTTTCCCGAATGGCTGTGCCCTAAAAGGATAATACTGCGCTTATTATGGATATCCATATCTTCTCCCTTAGAAGAAATCACGCAGGGCAAATAAGTCAACTGAGCATTCGATATTATAGAAAGTTCGCTGACTGCTTAATTATATAACAGCGGGATTTAAGGGTCAAGGATAAACTCTTACTCGAGGTAGGTGTAGATCTTGCCTTTATAGTTGCGCAGGACGTATTTGCCTTTTGCCTGCGAGAGGATGTAGTTAGGGCCGATGGGAATCTTGCCGCCTCCGCCGGGGCCGTCTATCACGTAAGTGGGCACGGCGTAGCCGGAGGTATGCCCGCGCAGTTTTTCAATTATGTTTATGCCCGCTGCCACCGGGCTGCGAAAATGCTGTGTGCCTTTTACCGGGTCGCACTGATAGATATAATAGGGCCTTACCCTGAGCTGCAGCAGTTCCTGCATCAGGCGCCTCATTATAAAGGGGCGGTCGTTGATCCCTTTTAACAAAACCGTCTGGCTGCCTAAGGGGAAACCCGCATCCGCCAGCATCTCGCAGGCGGCCCTGCAGCGCTTGGTAATCTCTTTGGGATGATTAAAATGTATGCTGATCCAGACAGGCGAATATTTCTTAAGCATCGCCACCAGGCCCTCGGTAATCCGCTGCGGCAGGGTTACCGGCACCCGCGTACCTATCCTCAAGAACTCAACATGAGAAATTGCGCGTAACTTCCCAAGCAGGCTTTCGATCTCGGCGTCCTCTAATATAAAGGGGTCTCCGCCGGATATCAAGACATCCCGTATTTTTCTGTTTGATTTTATATATTCTATTGCCGCATCGAACCGAGAAACAGAATCGCCCTCTGTGTGCTCGCCAACCAGCCTCCTCCTTGTGCAATGCCGGCAATACAAAGCGCAGTGTTCGGTGGCTAATAATAAAACTCTGTCGGGGTAGCGATGCACCAAATGCGGGGCAGGTGAATCCCTGTCTTCGGCGCAAGGGTCAAGCATCTCGTGGGGAGAGACCAGTGATTCCGCAGAAACCGGCACCGCCTGCCGCCGTAAGGGACAGCTGGGGTCTTCTGTATCCATTAATGCTGCCCAGTACGGGGTTATGGCCAAAGAAAGCCTTCCGCTTGCCTTCTTTAACCCTTTTTCTTCGTCGGGCGTTAACTTTATAATCTGGGAGAGGTCTTCTTTATTGCTTATCCTGTGCTTTAACTGCCAGTGCCAATCCTCCCAATCCAGCGGATTAACCTCTTTAAATAAACTGATCTGCTGATAATCCTGCGGCCTTTGATAAGTTTTGCGGAGTTGTGTTTCCTGCGGTAACTTCTGAACCTCGGTTACGACAAGATTGCTCAATTCATCCCCCTTCTTCTTGAGGCGCTGGCTAATATCGCCTCTATTAGATCCTCATATCCCATGCCCGCCGCATATGCCATAAGAGGAAAATTTGATTCGCGCGGGTTAAGCCCGGGCAAAGGGTTTATCTCCAATACGTACGGCCTATTATCCCGGCTTAAACGGATATCGGTACGGGAGATATCCGTGCAGCCGACGGCGTAATGAGTCTTTAGCGCTATTTCTTTAATGCGTGCCTCTGTGGCCCTGTCCAGCCTTGCCGGACAGTAAAACCGGGGGGTCAGGCCCAATTTATTATTGCCCTGGTATTCTTTCATCCGCCAGGAATAAAAATACTCTCCGCTCTCTTTGCAGGCGGAGAAATCAATCTCAAGAATCGGCAGTATCACCGTCTTAACATTTTCTAATATGCCAACGGTCAATTCCCTGCCCTCGATAAACTCTTCGGCCAGGGCCGACTGTTTATAGACGCGCAATACTTCTTTGACTTTATTATAAAGAGATTCCTCGTCATTGACGACGCTGGATACGCTGATCCCTTTTGCCGAGCCTTCGTAATTGGGCTTTACTATCAGGGGAAACTTCAGGGCGGGGTCAATTCTTTCTTTGCCGGTAACAAATAGCTGGAAATCAGGAGTGGGTATGCCTTCGGCCCTCAGGATTTTCTTTGTCAGGGCCTTATTCATGGCCAGGGCCATAGAAACGCTGTCGGAACCGGTATAGGGTATATTCAGATGGTCGAGAATCACCGGAACCTCTGATTCGCGAAACCTGCCGTATTTGCCTTCGGAAATGTTAAATACCATATCCACGCGGTTTTTTTTAAAATAAGAAATCATCTGCGGATACTCGGTATCCAGCGCCTCAACGGTATGGTTCCTGGACCGCAGCGCCGAGATAATTGAGTTTACCGTATCTAGAGAATCGCACTCGGAAAAATAATCAGCGGGCTTGGCGCTATCCTCTTCTTTGAGATTATATGTAAGGGCGACTCTCAATCTTGTTTCCTTTCTAATCTTAAGCCTGGCCGGCTCGGCTGCCGCGCGAGACGACAGGCCAAGATATCAATTCAGATTATACCTCTTGAGCGCGCTCTTTATGATCCTGCCGATCATCTGCTCATAGGTTGTGCCGGCGGCCTTGGCTATGAGCATAAATACATCCTCGGTAGATAAGGAGGGCAGCGGGTTTATCTCCAGCACATAAGGGTTGCCTTCGTTATCCACCCGGAAATCAACCCTGCCGAAATCGCGGCAGTCCACCGCCTGATATGTTTTTAACGAAAGTTCCCTAATTTTTTCGCTTAATTCCCTGCTTATAGGCGCGGGGCAAATATATTCCAATTTATCCGAGGCGATGCGGGCAAAGGTATAGAATTTTTCTCCAAGATTAAGGTCGCCTTCAATCTTAATCTGCACCAGGGGCATTACCTCGGCAGGATCGTTGCCTACTACCGCCGCGGTAAATTCCTGCCCCAAGATAAACTCCTCTACCAACGCCGGCTGCTTATAGTTATTAAGGACCAACCCCACCTGCCTTGTTAATTCCTCTTTATTCTTTACGCGGGAATTCTCGCTTAATCCTTTTGAAGAACCTTCAAAGCGCGGCTTGACTATCATCGGGAAAGCGCAATGGTCGGTCTCTAACAACTCCTGCATAGACCTTATCTCGAAAAATTTTGGCGTGGGGATTCCGTCTGCCATAAAGATCTTTTTCGCCATGACCTTGTCCAAGGTCATGCCTAAGGTAAGCCCGTCTGAGCCCACAAAGGGAATACCCTTCATCTCCAATAAGATCGGCACCTGCGACTCCCTGTTTCTGCCGTATAGGCCTTCGGAAAGATTAAAAACAATATCCACCTCCAGCTTATCCAGCTTTTCCAGAAGGTTTGCGGCGTTACCGATTCTGGCCACTTCAAAACCCTGTGATTTCAACGCCTCAATGACTATCTCTATGGTGCTGGGGTGGTCAAACTCCGCGTTGGCATCCTGCGGGTCGCCCTGCCTAAACTGGTAATCCGTCTTTAAGTCGTAAGTTAAACCGATTTTTTTCATCAAAGTAAACAGGTAATTTTATGACTGCACAAAAAAGGGCTCTTCTTTAAAAAAGAGCCCTTGATTCTTGTCTGTTTTTTTCAATTTATTCCTTCTTCCCTCCAAGGAAAATGATTCTTTCGTTACAATAAATAATTTCTTTTTAGAAAATTTTCTTTTACAATTATATTTTTATCACAATCTATATTTATTGTCAAGTATTAAATACCACTATCTTGCCCCAGCTAAGCAAGTTACTTTTCATTATAATCACTACCCCCAGGACACCGCTTACGCTTTTTGCGAAATCGAGGGCGCCTTTTAAATCCTTGGTTGAGTTGATCCGGTTGGCTGTGGCGGTTGCCACGGCATCTGCTAAAATCGCGCTTTTAGAGAGGATCGCTACGCTGTCAGCCGAACCAAAGCTCAAAGAGTGCCCCAGCGTCCCCGAAGAAGTGCATATCCCCAAGGGGGTGCTCTTAGGCGTTATCTTTAACGTAAGGTTATTCCATAATTTTGACCTGCCGGCATAAATCCCCACCCGGCGCGAGCGCCTTGTCTTCAGGAATATATCGCCGCCGTTCTCTATAATCACATCTTTATATCCGTCTTTTAGCAAATCCCTGCCTAAAAATTCGGCGACCGCTCCGGCTATGGCTGCCATCGGCCCGACGCCGGCCTTCTTTGACTGCGCCGCCATCTCTTTGACGATCGCCGGAGCGCTTAACTCCACCTCCAGGGGCTTCAGCGCCACCAGGAACCTTCTGTCTCTTTCTATGTAGTTTTCTATCTCCCAGCGGTAGCAACGGATTCTTTCCTCCGCCAGTTTCTCATCTAGCGCCTTGTTCGTATATATATAAATATCCGTCTCTTTTGCGACGATGCGGCTCTGGTACAAGTCCTTTGCTTTTGCCCAATCCCTGTAAAAACGTCTTTGATATTTAGCGCTCTTCATTCTTGAGACCTCTTAAAAAAGTCTTTCTAATTAACATATCCTCGGCAGGGGATCAGCAGTAAGCATATCCATGATGCGCTGAGTGCCTATGGCGGTATTAAGTATAACTTGCGCCCTCCTGGCTGCCGAAACCGCGCCGATAATCTTTGCCCTGCGGCCTAAGGGATGCTTTTTAAGGTGCGATAAAACTTTTTTTGCCGATTCTTTTTCTACCACGATTACCGCCGCTCCCTCGTTTGCAATATATAAAGGGTCTATGCCGAGCAACTCTCCGGCCGCCCTTACTTTTGCGGATACCGGTATGTTCTTTTCTTCAACGATAACCGCAGAATGCGAACCTTCTGCTATTTCGTTTAAGGTGCCGGCCAGGCCTCCTCTTGTCGGGTCGCGCATAAATCTTATGCCTCCTGTCTTCTGCAATAGCGGCACGATTAAACCGTTTAAACAGTTACAGTCGCTCTTGATATTAAAACCTAAATCCAATTCTTTTCTCTTTGCCAGAACCGCCAAGCCATGGCGGCCGATATCCGAGGTAACAATAATCCTGTCGCCGCAGCGGATATTGCCCAGGGAAAGCCTTCTCTTTCTTATAATCCTGCCGATGCCGCTGGTATTGATAAAAAGCTTATCGCAGGCGCCCCGTTCAACCACCTTGGTGTCGCCGGTGGCAACCAGAACTCCCGCTCGCCTGGCCTCCAGCGATACGGAGCGGACAACCCGCTCAAGCGCCCTGTAATCAAGGCCTTCTTCAATGATGAAAGCTAAAGATAAGTATTGCGGCTGGGCCCCCTGCATTACTAAATCATTTACCGTGCCACAGACCGCAAGCCTGCCTATGTCTGCGCCGGAAAAACTCAAGGGGCTGACCACAAAGGAGTCCGTGGTAAATGCCAGCGGCTCCCTGTAATTTATCAGCGCGCTGTCGCCGAGCTCGTTTAATACCGGGTTACCCAGCTCTTTCAGGAACAAGTCCCTGATCAGCGAATGCGACAGCCTGCCTCCGCTGCCGTGGCTTAAGGTTATCCAATCGGGGCCGCCTTTTGCGCCTATATTAATTATCTTTTGCTTTATTTTTTTTGAATAGGTCGAGAAACCTGTCTTCGTATTCATTATAGACATTCCATTTGTCCAGCTCTGCCTTAAGGCCCCCGGCCTTGGCGATATCGCTTTTGCTCTGTTCAAACAACTTCTCAATTCTCTCTTTTACCGAACCCGGCAGCTTTGTAAGCTGGCTTAAGGTCTTTTTAATCTTTTCCACTTCCTCTGCGCCGATCGGCCCGTTTTGCGCCTGAGGCCCCAATTTTAAATACTCCAGGAGTTTATTAATCTCCTCCTCCATGGCATGGGCCTGCTCTATCAGGCCGCTAAAATCCATTTTGATATTCAATATCCGCGCAAGCGCCTTAAGCACCGCCGCGCTTGCCCTGGGGTTATCTATCTGTATGGTATAAAGAGGGATTTCACCAAAGAGGCAAAACCCTTTCAGGCCCTCCCTCTTGGCTATCCCCAGGAACAGGCCGTTCATCCCGCTGATGTTTCCTCCGGTTAACAAATGCAGGTTGTATTTTTTTAAACTGGCGTTTAACTCTGCCGAGGTTGAGGCAAACCAGACACCCGCCTCATGGGTATGGTCAACAGGCTGCGGCATTGAGGCAAAACTAACCACTATCTCTGCCTTAAACATCTTAGCCAGATAGATAATCTTCTTAGAATAATCTTCGGCCTTGGCTAAATCCGGCTGGGCATTACTGATAAAAATTATAATATCCCTGCCGGCCTGCTGGTTCTTCCAATAATAGAATTTGCCCTCCGGCAGCTCCGGCCTGCTTAAAACCCCGTTCTCTATAACGCTGCCGGTCAGATAAAAGAAATCCTGCGCCAGCAATTCCGCGAACTCCTGCGCCTTTAAATCCTGCACCAGGTATTTGGCCGCCCGGAAAGCCACATTCCCCATCCCCGGCCAGGCAACAATAAAATATGGCCTGCGTAATTTCGGCCTTTTGTTAATCTTTATCCCTTCCATATACTCTCCTTTAATTTAATTGAGGGGTCGGGGTGTTTCTTCCGATGTCCGACCCCTCATCCTGAGCGAAGCGAAGGATCTCCGGTCAACTCATCGTAGAGATCCTTCCTCGCTTCGCTCGTCAGGATGAGCAGTCGCGGGATTAGGAAAACTCCCCGACTGCTCATATTTTAATGTACTTTTTATATTTTGCAATCACTAACCGCCCAGCCATCTATATTAAAACAATTCCGTTTGTTTTTCGTATTTGATGCCGAAGTGGTCAAAGGCACACTTAGTTGCCACTCTCCCCCGCGCAGTGCGCTTTAAATATCCGGTTTTCAAAAGGTACGGCTCAACGGTAT
>JAZDPH010000065.1:0-9167 GCA_043797735.1 Candidatus Omnitrophota bacterium
TATATCCTCAAACTCCAGCGCGCCCGACGGGCAGACCTGGACGCAGGCAGAGCAGCCGATACAGTCTTCTTCGTAAAAATACGGCTTTCCCCGGAAACGCTTGAAAGGCTTATGCTCCTCATAGGGAAAGCGGGCGGTATAAGGGCCTTTTATTAATGCGGTGATCGCCTCTTTTAGTTCGCGTAATTTCGGGTATCTCATTTGCTATCCTCGCCGTATTTGTCGCAGACCGAGCCCTCCCATAACTTAACCTTTGCCTTATATGCCCCGCGCGCTAAGGCATGGGCGGCAACCGGGGCGGTAAGCAGAAGAAATACTATGCAGATTAACGCCTTGACCCCGGCTGCAGTAAAGCCGAATTTGATAAAAACGGCGAAGAGTATACTGCAGGTGCCGATGGTAATGCATTTTGTGGAGGTCTGCAGGCGGTTGTAAATATCGGGCATCCTGATTAAACCGATGCAGCCGAATAAATCAAAGGTAATCCCGAGGATAATAAAGAAAAATACAATAATCTCATTCATCAAAGTGCCTGCCCTCCAGAAATTTTGCCAGCGCCAGCACCCCGATAAAACTCTGCAGCGCCCAGGCAATGGCGATATCCATATACCATGCCTTACCGGTGAATATCGCAAGTATGGCGCAGAAACCCACCACCATTATTCCGAATATATCCGTGCCCACCGCCCTGTCCCCCGGCGTAGGCCCCCTTAATATACGGAACATCGCCAACACAGCGCAGATCAGCATAAAAAGCAGTAGTTTCGTCAGGGGGCTTACATTAAGAAAGGCAAAGATGGTTATAATCAGCCCGGCCAAAACTATAAAACCGGCCAGCCAGCGTAAAAACTTCATTCAAACACCTCTTTAAGTATCTTCTCAAACTTGGAAACGATAATCCTGGAGGCCCCCTCTATATCCCGGCTCTTTACGTCTATCCAGTGTATATAGAGGTACCCGCCTGCCTGGTCCACGTCTACCGAAAGCGTCCCCGGCGTAAGGGTGATGAAATTAGCCAGGAAAGCCAGGGAGGCCTCGGACTTAAGTATCGTCTTTACCTTGACGATGCCGGGGTTTATCGGCAGCTTCGGGCTGACCACCCTGCAGGCAACGTCTAAATTCGCCTTGATGCACTCCCAGGCAAAGACAAATACATAAACTGCAAACCAGCCATAGCGGGAGGGATTCAGCCAGTTGCGCGGCCGCTCTGTAAACATATCCCCCATAACCAGCGCCACAATCAGCGCAACAAACGCTCCCGTGATTATATGCTGCCAGTCCAGGCTAAAGGACAAAAGAAGCCATAAGGCATAAGAAACAAAAAAAGTGACTATTCTGGAACGTGAACGCATTTTTTATTATGCTCCTAAAATCTTCTGCGCGTAACTTAACCCCTCAAGCAAAACGCCGGCGGCAGGCTTGATTATCAGGTTAATAAAGGGGACAAATAACAGCCCCACCACGACGCACAACAAGGCCAGCGCCACCATTGAGAATACCATAGAGGCCGGAACCTCTTTTACCGCCGCGGATAACGGCTGGCCGGCCCTGCGCGTAAAGGCATATTTCTGCACCTTTAAAAATGAAGCCAGGGTAATAATCCCCACTGCAATGCAGACTACGGCGCCGATGATATTGCCTGCCTGGAACGCGGCGATGATAATAATCAACTTGCTCCAGAAACCGCACAACGGAGGCAGGCCGGCGATTGATAAAGACGCGATAAGCGAAGTATTGCTGGTTACCGGCATAGGCCCGGAAAGCCCGGAAAGCTCATCTAAATTTTTCTTGCCCGTGGCATACTCGATTGCCCCGGCATTTAAAAAAAGAAGCGACTTAAAAATGGAATGGTTAAAAAGATGGAACAGGCCGCCGATTATCCCCAGGGGCGTGCCCAGGCCGATGGCGAATATAACATAACCGATCTGGCTGATAGAGTGGTAGGCCAGGAGCCTCTTAAAATTCCACTGGCCGATGGCTAAAAGCACGCCCACGGCCATTGAAATTATCCCGAGCCATATGAGTATCGCTGATATTTCCGCGTTGAATCCGATTATATTAAAGAGCACCCTGCAGAGCGCGTAGACGCCGATGGTCTTTATCACTACGCCCGAAAGCATCGCCGACATAGGCGCGGGCGCTGCCGGATGGGCATCGGGAAGCCAGGCATGAAATGGGACAAGCGCGACCTTCAGGCCAAAGCCCATAATGAATAACGCCAGGCAGTAAAGGATCAGGTTTGCCGAGGAGGCATGGTTTAATGACCTTGAGATATCCGCCATATTTAGCGTTGAGGTACTGCCGTATAACAACCCTATGGAAAGTAATATCAGCATAGAGGCCACGGTTCCCAGCACCAGGTATTTAAAAGAAGCCTCCAGCTCCTCCGCCTCAACGCCGAAGGCGACCAGGGCATAACTGGCGATAGAGGTAATCTCCAGAAACACAAAAAGATTGAATAAATCCCCGCTTATTACTACGCCGTTTAAACCTGCCAAAAGAAGGCAGAACAAGGTGTAATAAAGCGAAGGCGAGGTGTATTTCTTGATGTAGCCTATGGAATAAATCAACGCCAGGCATCCGATTAGATTAACCACAATCAACATCAGGACGCTCAAGCCGTCCAGCACCATACAGATGCCAAACGGCGGCTTCCACCCGCCCAGATAGTAAATCTTGATCCCTGTCTTTAGCCAGAAGATGCTGCTTATCGAAAACGCCAAAAGCGCTGCCGCCTGCAGGCTTGCCAACAGCGGGGCAAGGCCCTGCCGGAACCTGGAGAGAACCGGTATCAGGAAAGCACACCCCAAAGGAATGATTATAAAAATCGGCAGCATAAGATCAACCTCTTAACTTGCGCATCTGGTCAATATCAAAGGTATTGTATTTCTCATATAAACGCACGGCGACCGCAACCATCAGGGCGGTTATCCCCAGGCCGATGACAATATTGGTCAGGATAAGCGCCTGCGGCAGAGGGTCGACAAAATTGGTAACGACGGTATTCTTATCCATTATCGGAGCCTCACCGCCGGCGCGGTAGCCTAAAAGAATGAAGAAAAGGTTTACCGCGTATTCGGCAATGCCTAAGCCGATAATCTTTTTGACCAGGTTTTTCTTTACCAGCAGGCAATAGATCCCCACGGCAAATAACACCATGCACAATATATACAGGCTCATTTCTCCTCTTTCTCTTTTTCGCCAGCAGGCAGCCTTAAAATTGACAACGCGATAAATATGCTGAAGAGCCCCGCCCCTACTTTCAGGAATATGCCTATATTACATAAAATAATCGTCCCGGAGCTGAACAAATCAAACGGCCTGCCCTTGGGAAGAAAATTCATAAAGAAAAATCCCGCGCCAAGGCCCAGCAAGGCTATGCCCAGAAAAATCAACCCCCCCAGCGATTCTATTAAAGGTAACGCGGCTTCGCTTACCCTCTTAAAGGCCTCTTCCTTGCCGAAGGCAAGCACCAGGTGGATAAAAGAGAGCGCGATAATCACCCCGCCGGCAAATCCCCCGCCGGGAGTGATGTGTCCGTGCAGAAGTATGTAGACGCCGAAAAGAAATATCAGGCTCACGGTTATTCTTGTGATGCGCTTGACTATGACGGACATCCCGTTTTGCTTCATTACCGCCTTCCTTTTTTTCTTAAAACCGCCAGCACCCCGATTACCGAGGTAAAAAGAATCGTTACCTCCCCCAGCGTATCGTAACCCCTGAAATCCAGCATTACCGCCGAGACTATGTTTGTTGCCCCCGTCCTTTTAACCGCCTCACTTACGTAGAGGGAGCCCATTTTCATTATGGCCTCACCGCAGGCAGGCAGCTGTATTAGCGCCTTGGCGCTGAAGTAGAGAAAGGCCATTACGAAGAGGCCCGCCAAAATAAGGTAAGCCGGCTGCGGCTTCTTATTTATCTGCGGCAGGTTCAGGCCGACGGTGGCCTTGATTAGTATAATTACGGATAATATCTCTACCACCAGCTGCGTTATGGCTAAATCCGGCGCCTTAAGCAGGAGAAACGCCAGGCTCAGGCCGATACCCACCGCGCCCAGGGCGATCACGCTGGATAATAAATTCTCTATCTCCATCGCAACTATCGCTCCGGCAATCATCAGGATCAGAATCAAATGCAGCTCGATCATATCAACGCCCCATTAGTATAAAAAACATCGCGATCAATCCCGCCAGGGCCCAGGCCAGGTATAAATCCAGCGCCCCCGTATGCATGCGCCGGAATGCCCCGCTTAGGCCCAATACAAGATGGCCGACGGAAACGGTGAGCAGGTTTATCGCCCTGTCTACGAAAATAAACAACAACCAGGCGGCCGTCCTTAAAGAGAAGTTTACAATGTTGTATAAATCCAGCGCCTCAATTTTTATTGCGCGGTAAATCTTTTTTATCGCGGGCATCTCTTCTATGCCCTTATAGAATTCGGTAGCCGGAAAAACCGTATCATCAACCGGCCCTTCTGCCCCTGTAAAGGCCTTGTCCTGCCTTGTATTAACCAGTTTCTTCCCGGCATAAAAGAACAAGCCCAGTAATAATCCCGCGGCCAGCCAGATAAAGGCAAAGAGGCTCTGCCAGCTGCCGATAAAAAATATTCTCTCTGTAAGCCAGGGGGCAATAAAAATCCTCAAGAACGAAAAAGGCAATACTCCCAGCAGGATACACAATGCGGCAAGGGATAATAATGCTATTTTCATATTTACGGTTACCGGCGTAATCTTATTTCTGCCCTTAACGCTTTCCTGCCCCAGAAAAACAGCGTGAATAAATTTTATAAAACTTGCCAGGGTCAAGGCGCTGCCGAACATCGCCGCAACTAATGCAAATATATATACCATGCGCAGGGCTTTACTTGCCGCGATGCCCAGGCCGATCAACGTGCCCTGATAAAGCATCCACTTGGAGGCAAAGCCGTTAAAAGGCGGCACTCCGGAAATAGACAGCGCAAATACCAATGCCGCGGCAAAAGTCAGGGGCATACAGGCGGCTAATCCGCCCAACTTTTCTAAATCAAAGGTATTCTTTTTTTCGCCCACCGTGGCCCCGGTTAAGAAAAGGCCGCTTTTGTATATTGTGTTGTTGATCATATGGAATACCGCCGCCGCAATGCCTATCGGCACGCCGGTGCCGAAACCCAAGACCATATACCCTACCTGGCTTATGGAGTGGTATGCCAAAAGCTTCCTTAAATCATGCTGGATCAGGGCCATCATTACAGCGAATATTATAGTAAGGCTCCCGGTTAAAAGCAAGAGAGCCAGCGCGGCCTCATTTAGTATGAAGAAATCAACGCATATCCTGCCCAAAAGATATATCCCCAGCAGTTTATCCAGCGACGCGGGCAAAATAGCCATTATCGGAAGGGGCGTGCTCTCGCTTGCCTCCGGTATCCAGGTATGCAGCGGCCCGCACCCGGCTTTGGCAAAAGCGCCCGTAAGCATCAAAATAAAAGCGGACCAATTAAGCGGGCCGGACAGCAAAACCCCCGAACCAATAGGCATCATAATATTGCCCGAGGAATAAATATACAAACAAATCCCCAGAATAAGAGAAAAATCTCCCAGCCCGACTATTGATAAGGCCTTATTGGCGCTTGAGGCCGAACCCATCCTTAAGAAAGCATAAAGCAGCGCTAATGTCGCGCCCCAGGCGAAGATAAAACTGATAAAGTCGGCAGAAAGGCATACCAGGTTTGCAAAACCTATAAGCCATGCCAGATATGAAAAATAACTCCTGCTTTCTTTTAAGGCGGAATAATCCTTTGAATATATGCCTACCAGCAGCCCGAACAGGTTCACAAAAATAAGTATGACCCTGGAAAATCTATTCAGGCCCAATACCAGATTATACCCCCCCACAAGATTAAAGACAACCTCCCGGGGAGGAGCGATAAAATAATAGAGGGACGCAATGAGGCCGATTAAAAAAACCGAATTAACCAGGTTCCTTCTTAAATTTCCCCGCCTGACCAGCGGGCTTAAGATGCCGGTCAATATAGGTAAAGAGAATAACAGAAATAGACTCATTGGCTTGGCCCTATCCTATAAGCATCGAGACAAAATTAAACGGCAGCCTGAACAACAGGCCCAGGAGCAGAGAAGCCCCCCCTAAAATTAAAACTACCCTGACCATCAGAGAGGCCTTATCTTCCTGTACCTGAAATTTTTCCTCCCCAAGAAAAACCTTATTAAAGAAACGCATCAGATAAAACAAAGTAAACAACGCGCCGACTACGGCAAAACAACCCGCGGCGATATGCCCGCTTTCAATAGATAACAACACCACCATAAATTTAGGCCAGAAGCCGAGAAAAGGCGGAATGCCTATGATAGAGAAGGCGCACAAGAGAAAGGCCGTTGCCGTAAGGGGCATGGACTTTATCAGTCCGCCTAACTCTGCAATCTCTTTTGTGCCTGTTTTGTGCTCTATAATACCCGCGCACAAAAACAGGCCGGCCTTTGCCAGGCTGTGGGCTAATATGTAAACCATCGCCACTTTAAACGAGGTGTCGGTATGCAGGGCAAGCACAAGCAATATATAGCCCAGCTGGCTGATGGTTGAATAAGCCAGGATTCTTTTTATATTGGTTTCTACCAATGCCGAAGCCGCGGCCACAATTATCGTAATTACGCTTACAATTACGGCGGCATTGACGAAAACGCTGCCGGTAATAAAAGTCAGGCCGAAGAGCCGCGCAAAAACAAAAATACCTATCTTTACCAGAACCGCCGCATGTAAAAGCGCGGTCACCGGCGTAGGAGCGACCCCGGCATCAGGCAGCCAGGACTGCAGCGGCAGCTGCGCTGACTTTGATATTATGCCTGTAAACAACAGGAATGCAATTGATGCCGGCAGGACAGCGTCCTTTAAGAGCCTTATGTCCAGCGTGCCGTAATTAAGGTATATTAAAATAATGCCGGCCAGCATTACGGATGCGCCGAAAAATGTAACCAAGAAAGCTTTATCCGCTGCCTGTATGTCTTTTTCCTTGCGGTAGAATCCTATCAGCCGCCAGGAACATACCGAAGTTATCTCCCAGAAACAGAATAAGAGCATGATATTGGCGGAAAATACCAGCCCCATCATCCCCCCCACGAACAATACCGTCCAGAAGAAGAACTCCCCGGCATCTTCGTATTTGGCCATATACTCCAGCGAATAGAGGGAAATTAAAAAAGCCACGAACGAAGAAACTGCGGCCATAAAAGCCCCCAGCCCGTCCAGTGAAAAAGAAAAGCTTAACCAGTCGTTCAGATAAACCGCGGAAAACAACTGCTTGTGGGCCAGGGCGGCGGCAACGCAAAACAGGCTGAATAAAAAGGTAGCGCCCAGTATGAAAACGCTGGAGGCCGCCTTGAATTTTGGATGAAGGCCGCGGACTAAAAAGGCTCCTGCAATCGGCAGGAATATCGTTATCAATACTATATTCATTATCTAATCTTAACCAGGTTTCTGGCTATTTTTTTCGTATGGTAATATACCGCGGCGGTAAAATCCAGCATATTCAAAAACATATTGCAGGCCATCGGGCTGCAGATGCCGTCTATCATCCGCTGATTATGTTTTTGCCGGTAGGCGTCTACCAGGGAATCAATATGTTCTTCTCTGCTGGCTACTTGCTTTACCCGGCTTAAATCGTCCCTCTCCAGCGCAGAGGCTACTTCCTTAAGGGCATCCTCGGCCTTGCGGTATAACTGCTCATACTCCTGGACTGCCTCGTCGCTAAAAAGAAGTTTTTCTGCTATTTTTATCTGCACCCGTTCCAGTATGTCCTTACAATAGTCCCCGATCAACTCCAGGTCCCCCACCACGTCCGCAAAAACAATTACCCGGGACTTCTCTTCGGCGCTATCGCTGTGGCGGCCTAATAATACCAGTTCCGCGGTAAGCTCTTTTTCCATGCCATTAAGCTTATTTTCTTCGCCCAGGACATTGGATAATAATTCCAGGTCGTGGTCTATAAAAGACTGATGGGTCAGCTGCCACATCTTCAGCGAAAGCGCGGCCATAGAAGCGATTCCCTGTTTTATCTCGTTTAAGGTTTTCATTTTTGCAATCCTCCCCTTAACCTATCGGATTTTTGCTGCGAGAGTTTAATCAGGTCCCAGCCGTTAAGAATTTTTTTATCGTCGCTTCTTCTGACTACCGCCACCCTTTCGGTACAGCAATAACAAGGGTCAACTGCCGCCAGGGTAATGGCGGCATCCGAAATCGTCCCGCCCACACAAGCCACTTTATTAGAGGCCACGTTTACATAACTGGGCGCCCTAATCTTATGCCTGATCGGGCGGTTTGTGCCGTCGCTTTTTACGTAATGGAAGCACTCTCCCCTTGGTGCCTCTACCCGGCCGATGCCCTCGCCCGGCGGAACTTCTTTTATGTCGGCGTCAAAGGGCCCTTGCGGCATTTTGTCCAGGCACTGGCGGATAATGCTTATGGATTCGTATAGCTCCAGGATGCGCACTTTGGTTTTGGCAAAGATATCCCCTTCTTTCTCTATAATTACATTCCAGCTGACCTTGTCGTATGCGGCATAGGGGTCATCCCGCCTTAGGTCAATATTCACTCCTGAGGCGCGGGCAGTCGGGCCGACCACGCACCAGTCTATTGCCTGCTCTTTGGTCAAAATGCCGATGCCCTTAAGCCTTGACTGTATTACCGGATCATCCATTACCGCGCCCTTGAACATATTCACTGCCGGGACTAATTCGTCCAGCGTCTTCTTTAGCGCGGGTATATCATCGTCTATTATATCACGCCGCACCCCTCCCGCCTTCATCATCGCGTAGTGATTGCGGTTGCCGGTAATCATCTCAAAGATATCCAGCACCGGCTCGCGGTATTTCCACGCCCACATCCAGACGGTATTGTAACCTATAAAATGCCCGGCCAGGCCCAGCCAGAGCAGATGGCTGTGAACCCGCTCCAACTCTGCAATGATGGTACGGATGTAAAGGGCGCGCTCCGGAACTTCAATGCCCGCCAGTTCCTCTACGGCATTAACATAAGCCAAGGGATGGCTGGTAGAACAGATCCCGCAGATACGCTCAACCAAGAAAGGCACCTGGTCAAAGTGTTTATGCTCTGAAAGCTCCTCAATGCCCCGGTGCATATAGCCGATAACGATATCAATATCAACCACATTCTCCCCCTCC